>JBCCZF010000031.1:0-11504 GCA_039188035.1 Bacteroidota bacterium
AGTAAATCCTGTGGTCTTTGTCCCCTTTTCAACAAGGGATGTTCCGTCTTCCATGACTACCGTCATATCCGTGGTTACGGCAAAAGATATGGAACTTGCCTGGGCATCTGAATTTATGGTGTATGTCCGCGTGCCATTAAGTTTAATACTGCCCACATAAAAGTCTGTGTAAGTAGCGGTAAAGGCATTGGATTCCTCACCGGCCATATAGGTTACCACCAAGGTACCGTTAACATTATCCGTTCCATTCAGGACACAATTGGCAAAGGTGGCGGTAAATCCGGTATCCGTATATTGGGCCGTATAACATTCATCCTCGGTTTTTGCCGATTTGGAAGTCGCACCCGCGTTGCTGAACAATTCCGAAATAACGGTATCGGCCGTTCCGGATACATCATCAATCTCCAAAATGGTCCTTAGCTCGGTTTGCGTAAGTTCTTGGTCAACCAGTGGCTCATCTTCCTTATCATTACTGCAAGCAGCAAAAAAAATCACTGCAATGCCCAATAAAAGATAGACTTTTCCTACATTCACTACGTTGTTCATCATATTGATTTTAGGGTTATATGTGCTAGAACGCAAAACGGTATGGTTTAGTATGGATGCAAGGGGGTATACGACGAACGACCTGGGGCCTAGCCCAATCCGCGGAGATAGTTAACTTTTCTTTAAATCAATATCATTAAAACCCCAATGTCGTACTTTTGCGGCATGGCTATTTCCATTCTAAGGGATCAGGTTCGGGAACATTTGCTCCAAAAAATGCGCGGAGGCCATTTGAAAATAGGGAAGACCATAAATTTGGCGGCGCTGGCCCGCGAACTTGACGTAAGTGTTACCCCTATTCGGGAGGCCTTGTCCCAATTGCAACAATCACAAATTATAAAGGCGGTACCCAACCGGGGATTTATCATAGCTCCTTTAAACAAGGACGAAGCCAGGGATTTATATGAACTCGTAGCCAATCTGGAGGAAATGGCCTTGGAAAACTCGGTCTTTGACGAAGCCGCGATACGGGCATTGAAAAAACAACAAGGCGTTTTGGACAATGCCCCAGACAGTTTGGCCCGTATAAATGCCGATTTGGAATTCCATCGAATGCTTACACAGAACTACCCCAACCAGCTGACCCGAAACATCTTAAATGATCTAAGATCTCGTATCTTTTTTTATGAGAAGGCCCTAATGACGGACGATTCCTATTACGCCAAAGCAGACAACCAACACGGGGCCATTATCTCTGCCATTGAAGAAAACAATGTGCCAACAGCCGCATTATTACTTAAAATGAATTGGATGTTAATCCTCAATTACATTCAAAAGCGTATGCTTGCCGCCTGATATTTGATCATGTGTAAACTATTTTAAAAAAAACGTCCAAACAACAATATGTCCAAGTCCACGTTTAACCTCAAAACCAAATCTCCTAAATCTATGGGTTTTCTGTCCCCTTATATTGCTGCCTTGGCCAAAAAGAAAAAGAAGGAAGGCCATTCCCTTATCAAAAAAGAAAAATCCTGCGGCATCTTCCAGGACTATGGTGATTTTGAGGAACAGGCAGCGGACTCCTGGGGAGAATCCCGTTAATTTTGTCTTGCTTAGGAAGCTAGTAGATTATCGTTTGGCCCCCATCCACACAGCGGGTCAAAATCGTCTTACAGGGAATTCGGGTGGGCCTTCTCCGGAAATCTATCATTCCTTGAGTCGTTTATACTCGGCCGGCGTATCCACGTCCATGGTAAGATCCTGGGCATCCAGGCAAAGGACATCCGTGGCATGGGCTTCCAAAATATGTTTGGCCCCCTCATTTCCTGACAAGCGACCTAAATCCCTAAAATAAAGTGGATGAAATAGTGCTGGAACGCCCATTTGTTTTCCATAGGCCGTGGCGATAATTTTTTTGGAAGTTTTTTTATACATCCTGATCATCTGTTGCAGATGGGCTCCGTTCAAAAAGGGTTGATCTCCCAAGAGCAGTAGTATGCCTTGGCACCGGGGATGCTCGTTGCAAATATATTGTATGCCCGAGGCAATGGAGGATCCAAGGCCCTTATGCCATTTCGAATTTACAATACAAGAAAAGTCGATGGGCGCAATTTGCCGTTGAATAATCTTCGCATGTGCACCTAGTACCACATAGAGATCAGCATCCTTTACTTGGTGGGCATGGGCAATTACCTGGCCCAGAAGCGTAGTATCCCTCCAAGGCAGTAGTTGCTTTGGGGTTCCCATACGGCGGGCCTCCCCTGCTGCAAGGATTAAAACGGCATACGGTTTTCTCGATTTTTCCATCAACTGTGTATAGTACCTTGTTTGATGCTTAATTTTTGGGGATTTCTGTTCCGGGTTACCGCTAGAATTTCCGCCAATACGGCAACAGCTATTTCCTGGGGGGTTTCAGCACCGATATCCAGACCCGTGGGGCCGTGGATACAGGATAAAAATTGCTCCGGGACATCCAAATCGCGCTCCAAAAGTTCCGTCAATAGTTTTTCTTTCCGGTCTTTAGGCCCCAAAAGTCCCAAATAGGCCGGACGGCTCTGTTTTAAGGCCAAAAGATATTTTAAGTCCTTGGCATAGCTGTGGGTCATGACCACCACCGCCGTTTGGTCGTCTATTTCATCCAAGGGCAGTTGCTCCGGTTCCCTACTGTAGAAATCCCGAGCCCCTGAAAAATGGGCCACGGACTTCTCCTCGGCCGGTGAGGCTAGTATTGTAACTTCCCAACCAACAAGGGAGGCCTGGGTACAGAGTTGTACCGCATCGTGTTCGGCACCAATAATCCATAGTTTAAAACAGGGATATAAGGTGTATTCAAAAACCTTAGGGCCAAGCCATGGATCCCCCACCCTATTTTCAAACAACGGCCATTCCTGATTACCCCATTTCAGGAAAGTCCCATACGCTGGTGTAGACCCCGCCCTTAGATCATAGTGTGAAACCAGTTGACAGGAAGATCTCTGGGCAAGAATACGATCAAACCCTTCCCAAAAGGCATTCCCGGGCAGAAAGGGTTCTATTAATATATAAAGAGTACCCTCGCATCCCAGACGATAGCGACCATCATATATCATTATCTTGGGACAGTTTGTTTCAAAAACCTCCTGGGCTTGGTGCAGTACCTCTTTTTCCACACAGCCACCGCTCACGGCCCCGATTATGCGTCCATCTGTCCGAATTAACATGGAAACCCCCGGTCTTCGATACGACGACCCATTCAAGGCTACCACGGTGGCCAAGACCGTGGTAATGTTCTTTTGTTCGGCGTCTCTATGCGCTTGCACTATCTTTTTAAACTCATGCATCATATCGTGACAAGATATCAAAGTCATTGAAATATGGGCGTATGGAAATCGCCGTGGAAGGACTTATTTTAACAATCTTTAACACAGATTCCATGGATTACCATACTTTTCACGGATTTCCTCCGTTTTTCCTGTTGAACCAAAAACGTATGAAAATGAATTTTATCCTTAAATTCACCCTTTTCCTTTCCACTTTTCTTTTTCTCCTTTCCTGTGGCAACGCGGATGACGATGTTAACTTTGACCTTGTCCCCGATGGGGACTTGGGGCTTGGAAGACCTGTGGACGAGTGCCTTGATTTAGGGGAAAATGATCTTATCCTTTCCATTCAGGAAGAATTTACCACCCTGCCAGGAAAGGTTTCCATATTCTTTAAGGTTTCCGATACGGATGGGGATCCGGTCCCCGGATTGACCGCGGATGAGTTTACCATTTATGAGCAAGGGAGAAACGACGATTGTTTTAGCACCATCTCTTCTACAGAGTCCTTCGCAAGGATTTCGCCCAACTCACAGATTTTCAGGAACAATACCCTTTTGGTACTGGACTTAAGCAATAGCGTATTGCAAAGCAGTCTGGGCGAATTAAAGGCGGCCAGCACCAGTTTTATTGAAAATGTAATGCCGTCCACGGACCAGGAATCCTTTCAAATGGCGATTTACTGGTTCGATGGGGAGGATGAACTTCATGAGCTCACCCCGCTTACCCCTTCCAGGGAGGCTTTAACCGCTGCCATTGCAGGAATAACGGATGACATTAGCAACGATCCCTCTACCGATTTGTACGGTGCCGTAATCAAATCCACCGATATAGCCTCCGACCTCTTGCGCGAGAGCACTTCCGGGGGAAAAATTGGTGCGGCCTCCGTGGTCCTATTTACCGACGGTACCGATCAGGCCTCGCGTTTTACCGAAGAGGCGGCTTTGCAAAAAGTGAACGAGGCGGATTCCAACATTTCCTTCTTTAGCATTGGCTTGGGCAGTGAAATTGATATACAGGTGCTCGGGGATATTGGAAAAACCTTCAGTGTTATTGCAAGCAACAAGGAAGAGCTAGAGGCCACTTTCAATGATATCTCCTTGCGGATTGCACAGCGGGCCAATAGCTTTTATCTTTTTGAATACTGCTCCCCAAAACGTGACGGAAGCGGAGAGAATAATCTGGCTATTCAAGTACGTACCGGCAACCGACAGGGCTCGGTACAGACCCAGTTCAGCGCCAATGGGTTTACCGGAGGATGCGAATAAGGCTTTTTACCCTCAGTTGTAGAAAGGGAGAATCCATGGGTTCCCCTTTTTTTTGTGCATCTTGTCGATAAATGCATTCCTGGATTAGGGTTTTTGGGATTTCTATTGTTACTTCCCTAACAGAATTGCCCAAATCCAAAAATGGATCACCTACATCCTAGAAATATGAAAATGTATAATTGCAAGGCCTTATGGAGCCTTGCCAAGAACGCAAGTCATGGATGTAATCAACGAAATTGTTCAAAACAGTGCATTGGGGCTCTTGTCCAAATGGTATAAGGGTTTTGTGGTATTGCTCTTTTCCTCCATCGTAACCACCTTTTTGCTAACGTTGTTCTTTTTACTCAGGTACGGTACCCATATGAATATCCAGTTCGGGTATTAGGAGGTCTTTGATTTGGGTATTGGGGTAAAATTTATCGGTAGATCATACCATTTTTGCCAGCAAAGTTAAAAATGCCCGCCTTTTCCCCAGACTCCAAATCGATAAGAAAGCCATTAATAACCGCGTACCGGTTAACACCATCCCGGGCCAATATAAAGGTAGGGTTAACACCCAATTCCAAATTAAACTCTGGAAGTTCGTGGGTTTCCCCAAGCACTTGGATGGGTAGGGGAATAAAGGCCTTTTTTGGGGAAATGTTTTTTACACGCACATAGGTATAGCCTTTACGTAGGGCCTCCATAACCTTAAAATCCCTGAGCTGACCAATAGTTTGAAGTGTTTGGGGGTAAACTTTTCCTTGGGTAATGGTCAATCCCCGGGCATCCAAGGTTTCATAACCGTAGAAGGTACTCAGATCCCCCAAATCCAGGATACGGCTACTGTACCAAAAATCCTGATGGCCTTCCAAATCCACTTCAAGGCGGTTGATACCTATATCCAAGAGGTATTCCCTACCCAAAAGCGGATACGTGGCCCCTTGGATCTTCAAATCAAAGAGTTTTCGGTCATTTTCAGGTATTTTTGTATACTCGGCAAGGGGAATCTTGGCATAGCTGCCGTTCGCAATGGCATAGATGGCTGCAAGGAGGGATACATAATTGAGTTTTCGAATTTCCTGCTTTTCAATATCGTTGGGATACCCTCCGGACTCGATCAAAATGGTACTGGTGCCCCATTTTTGGATATTGTCTCCAAAGGCCCTAGGTTCAAAATCATCATTGTAACGCCCTACCTGCCCTGGAGCATATTTTTGGATGATGTTGTTCATAAAAACGATGATCTTCATTGCATTGCCCCGAACCTCGTTAATGTCCTTCTCATAATTATAGGCTGGAGCCAAATAGGAAATAGTGGCCGGTTTTTCGGTCCGTTCGGCATTGTAGTAAATACTTTGATCGTGAAGGTTAAAACCAAAATCGGCCTTTAGGCTGTCCCTTACTTTTTTTAGGATTCGCCCTTCCGGGGACTGTAAGCGCAGGGCATCCCTATTAATATCGATACCCAGACGATTTCTTCGTTGGTATACCTGGGCCCCGTCCGGATTTAACATAGGCAAAAAGTGAATCTTAAGGTTCTGAAGCATCTTCCTTTTTTCGTCAGCAAAGTCAGGACTGCTTAAAAAAGTAAGGATATCAAAAATAGCCAGGGTCGCCGTAGGTTCGTTCCCATGCATCTGGGACCACAGAAATACATTTATGGATCCCGTACCCACGCTTATCATTCGTATACGTCGCCCTTCTATGGAAGCTCCCACACGGGTGACGGTAAAACCGGGCTTGTCGCCAAAGCTATCGATCAAGGGTTGTATATCCGCATGCTTTACCCTTCTTTTATCCAGGCTTGGTGCACTGTATTTTTCATAGGTATCGTAGAGATTGGAAGTAAAATACCCATCCTGGGCTACCAAAGAAAAGTTTATGGACAAACAAAAAAGAAACAGGCACAGGATTTTCTTGGAATTCATTTCTTGGGAAGCGGTTTAAGGTTCAAATTCTTGGTCGCCTTGCGCATCTTTTGCATAAAATCCTCGCCCGGATCGGTTTTTTGGGTCCGATATCCATCGTCTTTTTCCAACCACAAGGGGTGATTTTCAAACCGGGTATACTCATAATGGCCAATGAGGTATTCAATATCGTACTTCTTTGCCAGGTACCGTACCAGCCAAATATTGGATTCCAATTGCGCCTGGGTGAGCGGCAAATCTTGCCCACCGCCCACGTTTTCCACCCCTATGGCACAATGGTTAAGCCCGATAACATGCCGGGCCATGGTAGTCTCAGGCATCAAACGGTAAATGGTACCATCCCGATCTACCATAAATTGGGAAGAAACGTTTAATTTACCGGCACTCGTAATTTCGGATCTAGAACTGGGCAAGGTGGGCGTGTTAAAGGCCGCGAAAGACTTTTCAAAGGTGGGGATAACCGTCCAGTGAAGTACGATCATTTTTGGGTTTATGGTGGGTTCCTCCTGCTCCAGGCCATAGCGATCGGCAAGGTATTCCAGGCTCAATTTTTTCCGCTCCGCGTCAAAGACAACCGGTTTATCCACAATTTCCTTGGCTACCGTGCAGGAAGCCAATCCGCACAGGGTTATGAATACCAGTAGAAGTCTATATCCCATTATTCCTTAGATTTTATGTTGAAATCCCCAACGGACACGGCATACTCCACACACAGTTTTTTGCGTCCCCAGTTTTTCGCCTTTTGTGCATCTTCCCCCATATAAATGTCTATACGCCGTTGCCATTTGGAATGCATTTTATCCTTTACATAAAAGGTATCCGCGAAGCCTTCAATACGAACCATGGTATTCCGGTTTAACCCCAACTGCAGCAGATCGCGGGATACCGCAATGGTTTTCTCCCCCGGAATCAAGGTATCGCCCCAAGCGGCGATATCTGCCTTGCCCGTAGTTTGGTAGGGCAACGAATTATAGGCAGTGGCCGTGACCTCCATGCCAACCCACTGATGGCTTACAGGGGCCGTAGGCTTAACGGTTTGGTTACACGACCAGCCCACGGGCCAAAAGAGAAGTACAACCGCTAAATTTCTGTTTCCCTTGTTTAATACCACAGGGTAAAGCTACGGATTCGTCCTGGAATTCTCAAAACGATGGAATTCTGGGTTTTTCCGTAATTTTGGTGTAGGATGAAACAGGAAAAGAAACCGGATTCAGTAGTTTTTGACGAAGAGGCCCAGGAATACAACGCAAAACTTTTGCCCTATGCCAGTGGTGTTGGGGCGCCAAAGATAAATCCGCCGGATATTGGCCGTTGGAAAAACACCAATATTACAACGGCCAATCATCAATTCAAATCGCGTTATGAGGCTATACGGGAGGCCTACCAGGAGTTGATGGAACAATTTGAGTACAATACTCTCGTGTATAGTGCCCAGTATAATTTTGAGCCCATAACCGGGGAAACCTACCACCTTTATAAATCTAAGGACAAAAGCTCCTTTCTCTCCTTAATTGCGCCTAATGAATGTGGTTTTGAACATATGGGCAGTTTTCGCCTGGGACCGGACAAGATGTGGGAAAAACTATGACCTAGGGCCGGGCAAGGGCACATACGAGGACTCGCCGATCATCAAGGGGAAAGTTCTGGCCGTCCATTCCGCCTTCGCCTTTTCTATCCTATCCTCACGGGAGGAAACAAAATTCCAAAAGATATGCCGTTTTTCGGCAAAAGGTTCCCCACCAAAAAGCAACAGATGCGTATTGGGAAGGACTTTTATTGCGCAACTGTCCGTTACTTTGGAAACCAAAATATGTCCCTTACTTATACGTTCCCCACAGGCTTCTATACCCCCTTCCACAATACAAACACCAATTTCTCCCTTAAGTTGGTCCTTGTTTTGCAAAGAATACGCCCCCTGGGTCTTCACCTCTACCATAAAAAGGGGCGAATGCACGGGAACCGGGGATTTTCGCCCAAACCCTTCACCGGCGATCAAGCGAAACGAAGCCGGACCCTGCTCCCATTTGGGAAGTTCCTCTTTGGGAATATGGTGGAACTCCGGTTCCATTTCTTCCAACTCCTTGGGCAAGGCCACCCATATCTGATAGCCATGGGCGGTAAACCTAGTCCCAGAGCGCATGTGGGCCGGGGTGCGCTCCGTATGGGAGACCCCTTTGCCGGCAACCATCCAATTTACGGATCCCGGACGTATCCGCTGCCGCGTGCCCAGGCTATCCGCGTGTTCCAATTCCCCTTCCAACATATAGGTAAGGGTAGCAAGTCCTATATGCGGATGTTGGTCCACATCCATATAGGTTTTTGGACCCAATTGGGTGGGTCCCATATGGTCGATAAAAATAAAAGGGCCTATCATACGCTTTTTGCGAAAAGGAATCAATCGGCCTACTAAAAAATCACCAATATCACGACTGCGTTCTTCAATAATCAATCCAATATTCGACATAATTGTTCATTTAATACGGATCCACAAGATACGGAATAGGCCGGCTTTGATAACAGGCCAAAATATTTTCTGCGGCATATAAGGACATCCGTTGCCTTGCCGTTTCGGTGGCCGAACCAATGTGCGGGGTTACGGCTACATTTTCCATATCCAACAACGGATTGTCCGGAAGCATGGGCTCTGGATCGGTCACATCCAGCCCCGCCCCCCAAATTTGTCCGGTTCTTAGGGCATTGACCAAATCCATTTCTTCATGGATCGCGCCACGGGCCGTGTTTAGGAATAGGGCGTTATTCTTCATCCTCGCGAAAGCCTTGGCATTAAATATTTTATAGGTTGCCGGAGTCAGGGCACTGTGCACGGAAAGGATATCACTACGCTCCAACAGCTCGGTAAAATCCACTTTTTGGGCGTCCAAAAGGGATTCGGCCACGGCATTACGTGTTCTATTGCAATACAAAACAGACATCCCATAGGCGCCCTGGCATCGTTTGGCAAATTCCAATCCAATGGTTCCCAGGCCAAAAATTCCCAACGTTTTGCCTTTGAGCTCCATACCCAAATGGGCCTTTGGCCTGAAATGTTTCCATTCCCCGCGGGCTATGGTCTTATGCATATAAAACATTTTCCGGGACACCGCCAACAAAAGCCCAAAGGCTATATCCGCTGTGGCATCCGTCATGGCATCGGGGGCATTGGCAATGGGAATACCCAATTCCCCGGCGGCCTTTACATCAATATTATCATAACCCGCGGCATATTGGGAAATAATCTTTAAATGGCGGTTTTGCTTTAAAAATCCCGCATTTATGCGGTAATTGCCTGTACAAAGCAAGGCATTGTACTGTTTTGCCCTTGTACTCAAGGTTCTGGGGGACATGGGCAAATCCTCCCGCCATTGATCTACCTCCAAGCCATTTTGCCTCAGTAACGCTGGGCCGGATTCCGGAATATTAAGACAGACCAGGACCTTCATTTTGTCATTTGCTTCATGTCTAGCAAAATATGAAATTACCGGGAACTTATTCCTAAATTAGGGGCATTGAAACATTCTATTTATGAAATTGGTCAAACGCCTTCTTTTTATTCTCCTTGTATTGGTATTGGTGGCCCTTTGGTACAATTACCCCAAACTGAATATCATTTCCGGGTATGCCTCTAAAAATATGGCTTCCACAGTATATATCGCGAATCGCAGTGTAGCTTCGGTGACCCAAAACGACAACAATGCACCACTGATTAAATTAGCCGATGCTACTATGGAGGAAAATACGGCCATGGCCTCTGTTTTTGGGCTCATGGAACGAAAGAGCATATGCCGGCCGGGAACGGGTTGCGTGCTGGTTACTCCAGATTTTGAGGGACAATTGAATATTCCCACACCCCGTCGCAATCGGACGCAAAGCCCTCTTCCCTACCCCTATGGAAACGGTAAGGAAAAGGATAGTCTTTTTCCGGAAGTACGTTATTCTATATTGGAAAAGGGGTTGGATTATGCCTTTGGGGATCCCGAAGTACGGCGAACAAGAAGCGTGTTGGTACTCTACAAGGACCATGTTATTGCGGAACGCTATGCAAATGGTACCACCAAGGAAACCCCTGTTTTGGGCTGGTCCATGACCAAAAGCGTTTTGTCCACCCTATTTGGCATTCTGGAATACAAAGGTGGGCTAAAGGTTAACGATTATGCGCCGGTTGCGTCTTGGCAAAGCGATAGTAGAAAGAATATCACCTTAAATAATCTATTGCGTATGCAAAGTGGGCTGTCATGGGACGAGGATTACGGCTCAATTTCCGACGTTACCCGCATGCTCTTCCTGAACACGGATATGACCCTGCCCCAGGCTCGGAAGCAAGCCTTGGCCGCTCCGGGGCAAATCTGGAACTATTCCTCGGGAACCTCCAATTTGTTGTCGGGCATCTTACGGCAACAATTTAAAACCCACCAAGAATACATGGATTTTCCTTATTCCGCACTTATCGATAAAATAGGCATGCACTCCATGCTCATGGAAACGGATATGAGCGGAAATTATGTAGGTTCTTCCTATGCCTGGGGTACCACACGGGACTGGGCCAGGTTTGGACTGCTCTATTTAAACAGGGGCGATTGGAACGGAACACGCCTTTTCAGTGAAAACTGGGTGGACTACGTGACCCGACCTACACCCTTGTCCAACGGCACCTACGGTGCCCATTTTTGGCTAAATGCCGAGGGAAAATATCCCAATATCCCCAAGGATCTCTTTTCGGCCAATGGGTTCCAGGGGCAACGGGTGTTTATTCTCCCTTCCAAGAATCTCGTTATTGTACGTACCGGACTGGCGGAGAACCCGGACTTTGATTTCAATGCCTTTTTGGAAGGTATTGTGAGCGCTTTCCCCTAAGACACCTACTCGGGATACCGTTTTTAAGGCTGCGCTATTTGCGGCAAATATCAAAATTTGGGCCGTTCACCACAAAAGTAGGTGGTCTTACAACAATAATTTCCAATTGGGGCAGGCCCGCCGTAAGTTTACACTGTAATTAATCAACAAAAAGTAAATTTTTTCATTTTCATATAGTGTTCTCGTAAAAG
>JBCCZF010000032.1:0-11280 GCA_039188035.1 Bacteroidota bacterium
ACCATACTAAAAACATATCCTTTTTGATGAATCACAAAGGACAATGGAAGCTGTCCCCGGCCTATGATGTGACCTATGCCTACAATCCATCAGGGATTTGGACCAATAGCCATCAAATGGCGGTCCATGGAAAACGGGACAACATCACCCATGCCGATCTATGGGCCGTGGCCCATACCATTGGATATAAACAAGGCCGTGAAGAGATCCAGTATATCTTAGACAAGATCCACAATTGGCACGATTATGCGAATCGGGCCGGAATTCCAAGGAAACAGGCCAAAGTCCTGCAGACGGCCTTCCGATTCAACCTATAAACCCTATTGGGGTATTTCCTTTGGAATACATCCTAAAACACCATTACCCTAGTACAATTATCCCAATAACTAGAATCCCCAAGGGAATATCTTCCGATATCCACCGCCAAAAAATCGAAAAAAAAAGGCACTTGGGCGAAAAAATGTACGATGGGACCGGGGGCTGAATCTCAAAAAAGATCGATAAAACACATTTCGCATGTAATTGACCCAAAAATATTGCGCCTCTCATCGATAAATCCCCATACAGCAATTCCTTTTTTAAAACTTTGGACCGAACCCAAAATTATTTCCTATGAAAACATATATACTTTTGCGAAGAATTTATTTTGAAGCTTTCCAGAATATTGGGAACTATTTGGTCAAGAACTATTTTAAGGCGTTTGCATGGTTCAGTTTTTTGATGTTTTTAGTGGTATTGTATGCCTTTATCTTTAGGGTGTACACTGGATTTGCCTTCGACTAATACCAATTTCCCATACGCACTGGAACCAAAGCATAGCCCTATTTTCCCGATAGGGGTGTTGTAACATAGATAGGTTCGGGATTTAAGTCAGTACTAATGCTCCCTCGATTCAATATCCTATGTTTTGAATCCACGTTTTACTAGGTATAGATATCGTTTAAAAAACTTGGTACAAGGCCACCCCGTAGTATTTGTTGGATTGGTAAGCTTTATCATTTCCATAATCATTCTCTGCATTTTTTCTTTCTAGGATCTATTTTGAAAATATGTGATTATCTTGCATATGCCCAATAGAAAGGAAAGCGATTTTGCAGTATTTTGATGTACATACGCCCAAGGAGGAAATAGAGTCGTATGCCCGCGGAAGGAATGTATTGTCGTCGGAAGAACGTATCCTACAATTGGAAAAGCCCGGGGAGGGCAACATGAACGTGGTATTGCGAATACGCACGGTGGAGCGATCTCTTATCCTTAAGCAATCCAGGCCTTATGTTCAGAAATACAATCAGATTCCGGCCCCATTGGAACGTATTGTGATTGAACACAACTTCTACCGGAACGTTCGTAGGGATTCGCTTAGCGCACATATGCCTGCGGTCTTGGACTACGACCCCAAAAATTATGTGCTGTTTCTGGAAGATTTGGGACATTGCCAGGATATGACGGGCATTTATGAGGAAAAAACTGTCCGGGATAAGGATATACGCCAACTCACCTCCCTTCTTAAGAAGATTCATCGGGCCAAGGTACCTATGGATTTTCCGGACAATTTAGGAATGCGCCGTTTAAACCACCAACATATTTTTGTCCTTCCCTTTCTGGAGGATAATGGATTTGACCTAAACAGCATACAACCTGGGTTGGAGGAACTATCCAGGCCCTATAAAAAGAGTAAGGTGTTAAAATCCGTGGTGGCCCGCGTTGGTGAAAAGTACCTGACCCAAGGGGAAACCGTATTACATGGAGATTATTATCCGGGAAGCTGGATGATAAAGGGTGATCATCGCTACATTATAGACCCGGAATTCAGTTTTATCGGTTTTGCGGAATTCGACCTAGGGGTTATGGCGGCCCATCTTATCCTGGCCACGCACAACGCGGGGATCTTGGATACGATACATACGAACTACGATGGTGGGGCCAACCAAGGCCTAATGGCCCAAATAGCAGGTATTGAAATCCTTCGCAGGCTTATCGGTCTAGCGCAGTTACCCTTGAAACGTTCCCTGGAAGAAAAGGAAATATTGCTCAAAATGGCGTACAATTTAATTGGGTTGTGAAGGGCTTATCCCGTACCATAGTAGTCTTGGTTGTTGTACTTTCCGCCTGCGAAGGTCCAAAAAGCAAGGTAGTCATTGCCTCGCCCCAAAAAACAGCCTATATAAAGGATCCTTTGACCCTTACCAAGCAAGTGTACTATGATAAGGTCTTGGGCGCTTTGGTGGGATCCGCCATTGGGGATGCCATGGGCGCTTCCACGGAAATGTGGCATAGGAACGACATTCGCCTTAGATACGGGTACATTACGGATCTTACCCCTGCCATTCGCGAAAAATCCCCCGAAGGCACCTGGGAACACAACCTTATGGCCGGCGCCACTACGGACGATACCCGCTGGAAACTTTTCATGGCCCATTATTTTAAAGCCTATCCCAGGGAATTGTCCCCCGGACACTTCGCATCCTTCATCACCCAATATTATCGATCCGTGGTGAATGCCTTGGCCAAGGAAGATATTCTGGCCCAACCCGATTCCCTGGACGTACGTATGGGAAAAGTAAACTGGATCAAGGAGTGGGCACGAGTGGCCTTGGCCTACAAAGATGGCCCAGAGGCCTATCAAGAAGCCGTAAACCGTTTTTATGGCGGTGAAATGTCCTGCGCCGGGCAATTGTATACCCCTATGTTCGGGTTATGGGCCCAAAGTCCCGGGCAGGCCTATGACCTGGCCTATGGGCATTCACTTTTTGACCTGGGGTATGCCAAGGACATCTCCGCCCTGGTAGCGGTAATGACCCATATGGCCCTGCGTACCCAAGATATGGACTCCGTCCTGCGAACAACGGTCTTTGTAGATCCATTGGGCTATAAGAACAGTAGGCTGGTAGGGCGTATCTCCCAGAACATTACAGATACGGCCCTCCTAAATGTCCTCCAGATTGGGAAAAAACAAATCGTTCCGGATTCCCTAATGGCAAAGGATTCCCTGAGTTTTAGGGTTCCTCCTGGATTTCTAGGGAGCGATGCCGATTGGATACGACAGGAAATGAACTATCAAACCTTGGAAAAGGATTCCCGGGCAACGGCTTTCCATGCCGGCGAAATATGGCAAATCCTGGTTACTGCCCTGCAGTTTGGGCAAGGTGATTTTGAGAAAACCCTTCAGTTTATTGTAAATTATGGTAGGGACAACGATACCGTGGCGGCCATTGCCGGCACTATTTTAGGAGCACTACACGGATATTACGGCCTCCCCACCGGTCTGAGGAAGGAAATACTTCGTGTAAACCGGGAATTTTTGGGAATCGACCTGGAAACCTTGGCCCAGGAAATCGTGGACGCCCACCCTAATTATTAAATCGTTAGGGATCCCAATTACCAAATACGCGCTATCCTGTTGATCTGCAGATCCTGTATTTCCATGGGTTCCGATGCCATATTATGGAATTCCAATAAAGTATATGGGGCATTGGGAAAGAGTTGTGCGGTCATGGCATATTGTCCCCCATTGAGAAATACCTCAATGGAAGACCAATCCAACACCAAACGAATTTCCCGCTGGCCCGGGGGAAGTTCAGGTACCGGCATATGCTGGATCGGTCGGGGAAAATCCTTTTGAAAATCCACTTTTCCAGATTTACTTCGATCCAAGGTAAGACTACCCTTCTTGGAATCCATGGTCAAGACAAGGGCATCGCCCAAATTATTTTTAAAAGTCAGCTTAAAATCCCTAGCCTCGGAAGAAAATCGGACCTCCGCCTGGTTAAAGTTCTCCAAGACAACGCTGTCCTTGGCACTGGCACCAAGGGCCAGCCCCTGCGGGGATCCCCTTTCGATTATACTGTCAAGGTTTTCCAAAGGGTAATTGATCAGTTGGTAGTGCTTAGCCTTTCTCAAGGATAACTTTCTCGGTAGGGTCATGGCACTTCGCCAAGGAAAGGTGGGCGTATCCCGGGCGTAGGACCAATTGCTCATCCATCCTATAAAAATCCGCTGCTCCCGGGGAAGATTATTATAGGTTACCCCGGCATAGTTATCGGTTCCCCAATCCAGCCAACGCGCCTCCTTCTGATCCGAACTAAAGGTTTTTCCATCAAAATCACCAATAAAATATTGGGTGCCACTCCCGCCATTGGGTGCTCCGGGGTTAATACTGATCAGAAGCACCCATTTTTGTTCCTCTCCCCCTTCCACAGTAAGGGGAAACATATCCGGGCATTCCCAGACCCCGCCATGGGCTCCTTGATCCTTCCCAAATACACTCACCTTTTCCCAATCCGTAAGATTGGGCGAGTTCCATATTTGTAGATGGTCACCGGCTACCAAAAGCATGCTCCAGCATTGGGCAAGCGTATTCCAAAAAACCTTGGGATCTCTAAAATCCCGAATACCTTCGTTCGTAATTACAGGATTCCCTACATGCTTTGTCCACGAATCACCATTGTCCAAACTGTAGGCGATGCCCTGGGTCTGAAAGTCGTTTCTGCCGGCCTTTTCCCCCTGCATATCGTGATAGGTGAAAATGGCCACCAAAGGGGGATTTTCCAGTGTTCCAAATCCGGAACTGTTTTTGTGGTCCACCACCGCACTTCCCGAGAAAATAAGTCCGTTTTTATCCGGAAAGAGCGCAATAGGTTTATGCTCCCAATGTACCATATCCTTACTTACTGCATGCCCCCAATGCATGGGGCCCCAAACCATAGCGTCCGGATAATATTGATAAAAGAGATGGTAGATCCCTTTATGGTGGACCAGGCCATTAGGGTCGTTCATCCACCTTTCCCGGGGCGAAAAGTGAAACTGGGGGCGATACGGTTCCGTATACTCCTCGGGAATTTGGGGTGTCCCGACAACTTTTGCATGCTTCGTCTTATCACCACAGGCTACCAGCAGCAAACCAATTGCATATAAACTCCAAGAAATTCTGTCCATAATTATTAGGTGTTCAGGAATGGGATAACAACCACTATCCCCCTCTAAAATACTATCTTTGTGGAGAATTTGAACGGCCCATGCGATTTGTTTTTGTCCATTTTCCTTTTTTGTTGCTCGCCCTGGGGATCAGTGCACAGGGCAAACTGGAACGAACCCTGAAAGAAATGAATACCGAAAGTGTTCCTTACATATCGGTAGTAGAGGCCACAGCCCTGGACAGCACCCTATTTTTGGATACCCGAAAAAAGACCGAATATAGCGTGAGTCATCTTAAAGATGCGGTCTGGGTGGGTTATGAGGCTTTTGAACCTTCCGATATGGCCACACACGTTCCCGAAAAGGATACCCCCATTGTAGTGTATTGCTCCATTGGGGTGCGATCGGAAGATATTGGGGAGAAGTTATTGGCCCTGGGATATACCGACGTAAGGAATTTATATGGGGGTATTTTTGCATGGAAAAACCAAGGGTTTCCCGTATTTGATGCCCAAGGGCGGCCTACGGAACGGGTGCACGCCTTCGATGCCTATTGGGGAAAACTGCTTAAGGAAGGCGAAAAGGTGTACGACACGGTCAAGGGGCAATAGGTTGTAAAAGAGCCCATATAACGTAAGCAAAGAACAAAAAATAGGACAAAGGCGTAGCAAGCCATAATTCATATAGCATAACATCCCTTGGGCATACTTCTTCCAAAACAGCAAAAAAAAGAGGCCAAAACCATACATTACAGCCTGGCCCAATCCAAAAACCTACTCCTTATTTTCACCCGGAACCCAGAATTGGGCAAATGTAAAACCCGCTTGGCCGCTTCCATAGGCGATGTGGCGGCCCTAGAGGTTTACAAGATTCTCCTGGAACATACCGCCCGGACTACCCAAAATCTTCCTGTAGTCAAAAAAGTCTATTATTCCGAGGAAATCTGGGAAAACGATATCTGGGATACCCGTTTTTTTGAAAAAGCGCTACAACTAGGGGAAGACCTTGGACAACGTATGGCCCATGCCTTCCTGGATGGTTTCCAAAAGGGTTTCCAGAAAATCGTTATCATTGGAAGTGATATGTACGACCTGTCACAGACCGATTTGGAAGAGGCTTTCCTATGCCTGGAAGAAAATGATTTTGTTATTGGACCCGCGGAGGATGGAGGGTATTATTTGTTGGGTATGCGCCATTTTAAACCTGATCTGTTCCGGGAAAAACCTTGGGGAAAAAGTACGGTCTACGAGGAAACCATGGCCCAATTGGTCCACGAAAAGGTACACGTGCTCCCCGTGAGAAATGATATTGATGTGTATGACGACATTAGAGAAATTGATGTTTTTAAACCGTATGTAAAGTAGTTATGAGGATTACCAAAAAACAGCTTGAGGAATCTGCCGCATTTTTAAGGGATAAAGGCTTCCAGGATCCGGAAATCGGGATAGTGCTGGGCACGGGACTGGGAAAAATGGTAGAGGCCATTGTAGATCCCGTGACGGCCCATTACAACCATATCCCGTTTTTCCCATTGGCAACGGTGGAGTTTCATTCCGGCAAACTGATCTACGGCCGTATTGCAGGAAAAAAAGTCGTGGTCATGCAGGGCCGTTTTCACCTGTATGAGGGCTATGATTTCATGGACGTTACCTATCCCATACGGGTTATGCATCTGTTGGGGATCAAAACGTTGTTGGTATCCAACGCGGCAGGAGCCATAAACCTAAACTTTAAGAAAGGTGATATGATGCTTTTGGAAGACCATATCAACCTACAGGGGGGCTCTCCATTGGCCTTTAAGAACGTGGTAGAATTTGGAGATCGCTTTGTGGATATGTGTGAACCTTATGATCTGGAAATGCGCCAATTGCTTTTGGATATTGCCCGGGAAAAGGGCTTTTCACTTCAAAAAGGGGTCTATGTTTCCGTAGTAGGCCCCCAGTTGGAGACCAAGGCCGAATATCGCATGCTTAAGATCTTGGGGGCAGATGCGGTAGGAATGAGTACCGTGCCTGAAGTAATAGTGGCCAATCATTTACGACTACCTGTTGTAGCCGTTTCGGTTTTGACCGATGAGTGTGATCCTGATAATTTACAACCTATTAACGTTCAGGAAATTATAGAGGTGGCACAAAAAACGGAACCTAAAATGGTTGCTCTGTTCTCCGAATTGATACAACGAATTTAAGTACCGTTTAAACGTATTTACCCCTAATTAAAAACAGTAAACAAAAAAATGAGCTATTTAGACGCTACCCAAGATCTCTATAAGGAAGCGGCCCTTACCCCGGACGTTGGACTTTGCTGCACCACCAATCCCATTTGGCAGTTTCCGGGGCTATCCATTCCCAAAATAATGCAGGAAATGAACTATGGCTGTGGTAGCACGGTTTCCGCCCAAGACTTGATCAACGAACCCAATATTCTTTATGTAGGTGTGGGCGGAGGTATGGAACTGTTACAGTTCTCTTATTTTTCACGTCGAAAAGGCGCCGTAGTTGGGGTAGATGTGGTAGATGAAATGCTGGAGACCTCTAGACAGAACTTTAAAATCGCCGAAATCGAGAACCAGTGGTTCAAAAGTGAGTTTGTTGAGCTGGTCAAAGGGGATGCCCTAAACCTTCCCGTTCCGGATGAAAGCATGGATGTTGCCGCCCAAAACTGCCTGTTCAACATTTTCAAGTTGGAGGACCTTAAAAAGGCCATTTCGGAAATGTATCGTGTCCTAAAACCGCACGGGCGGCTGGTCATGAGCGATCCCGTTTGTGAACAACCCATGGGCGAAACCCTTAGAAACGATGATCGCCTTAGGGCACTATGTCTAAGTGGTAGTATCCCTATAAAGGATTATGTGAAAATGTTGACGGATGCCGGTTTTGGCACCATTGAAATCAGGGCCCGCAAGTCCTACCGGATACTTTCCCCCAACCACTACCCTACGAAAGAATTGATTTATATAGAGTCCATAGAAATTGCGGCCATCAAAGATCCCATGCCGGTGGACGGCCCTTGCGTGTTCACGGGAAAAACGGCCATTTACTACGGGGGCCAACCCCATTTCGACGATGGCAAAGGCCATGTCCTGGTACAAAATCAGCCTTTGGCCGTGTGCGACAAGACCGCTGCGCAATTGGCAAGCGCACATGACCCTATCCACATTAGCGAAAGTACATGGCATTACAACGGTGGCGGTTGTTGCTAATTGGACGTTCTAGGATAGAAAAATGGAACGGATTCATGAGGATATAAGCATTATAATCCCCATTCTAAACGAAGAGGAATGGATAGGCAAACTCCTGGATTATTTAAAGAATAAGGCAGTCCAGGAATTCGTAAAGGAAATCTTGGTAGTGGATGGGGGGAGTACGGACAGTTCACTTGCCATTGCAAAAAAGTATGATGTCCTGGTATTGCACTCCAAAAAAGGAAGGGCCAAGCAAATGAATTATGGGGCCAGTAAGGCCCAAGGGGACATTCTTTATTTTCTGCACGCCGATACCCTGCCCCCCAAGGGCTTTTCCGAAAATATTGTGGCTACGGTAACCCAAGGATATAAGGCTGGTTGTTTTCAGATGCGCTTTGACAGTGGGAGTCCCTTATTGAGCTTTTTTGCCTGGTTTACCCGAATTAATCATAAGATATGCCGGGGAGGGGATCAGTCCCTCTTTATTACACGGGAACTGTTTTTGCAAACCCAGGGTTTCAATGAGGACTACAAGGTCTATGAGGACAATGAGTTCATAGGTCGTATTTACGGGCAGACCCGTTTTAAAGTACTTCCCCAAAAGGTAAGGACCTCCGCCCGGAAGTATGAAAAATTGGGGCCTTTGCGACTGCAATTCTACTTCGCCATGATTCATTTAATGAACTATTTGGGTGCCGGTCCGGAACAATTGTACCAATACTATTGCAAAAAAATTTCCATCTGAAAAAATACCTAACAACCCAGGGGGTATAGGTTTTCCAACAGCAATGGGGATAACATTTTGAAAAATACCTAAGACAGCTATTGCCTTGTATGTACGCATCCTGTATTTTAGGAAGGCGTAATAACCACGATTTAACCGAACCCATTAATTAAATAACCAAAAAGGCAAGATGCAGGAGCAGCCCCCCATTACCCACGACCAAAGGGAAGCCATCAAGAAAGAATACGGTCTCACGGAAGCCGAACTGGACACCTTAATTCGGATACGGACGAAAAGAAATGCGGAGACCCTCAAAAAATTTATACGACGGCTAACTTCCAAATGAGGGTTTACCTAAAGGCCTCTTAGTCCCCTTCATAGTCCAACAGTATCCCTTCGGAAATCCATTTGGCCAAGGCCTGACGGTTATCTGGAATCAATATTCTGCGCTGGTCCTTTTCATTTTGGATATTGCCTACCTCGATAAAGGTCATGGCAGGGTGGGTCTTTTTCACCATATAAAGAGAGGTTCCGTCCTTAAAGGTTCCCGTATAGGTGCGATTGGGCTGAAACTTTTTGTATTTCTCACCAAAAGTCTTGTGTATACTTTCGGCCAGTTTTTTGCCATTCCTGCTTTTTTCATGGTAATAGAAGAACACATCGATGTTTTGGCCTTGACTTCTACTATCCACATGGGTTACGATCAAACGCTGGTATTTCCCCTTGTTTTGGGCATAAAGATCATTTATGACCGCTGTCCGTTGCTTTAGGCGTTTCAACTGGTTAAGGGGTATGGTTTTGTCAGGATACACCACCTCGTCCCTGTCCAGGGCCAGGATGCGTTTGTCCCGGATGCCATCATCTTCATCACGGACAATAATATATACTTGGGCGTCATGGGCCAAAAGTTCCCGGGCTAAACGCAGCGTAATATCATAGGCATATTCGTCCTCTGCAATGGATTGGCCCCTATAGGTGGTCATGGCTCCAGGATCGGGGCCGCCATGTCCAGAAACCAAATAGTAGACCGTTTCTTTAAGGCGTTCGCTTTTGGGAAGTACTTTGGCATATTGCTTTCCAAAAATGGCAAATTCCTTTGCCTTTTTTGATCCAGGCTTTTTTTTCACGGGAGAGTCCTCCAGTGTCACTGTATCCTTAGGCAGCGATGGCAAGGTATAAATCCTTCCTGCGTACAAGTGTACGGTATCCCTAAGGTTGTCCAGATTTAAAGCGATAAAATCATCATAGGCCTCATAGGGGTTAAACCCTTGTTTTCGCAACAGGGAAAGGATACCGTCTCCCCGTTGGGCCACCACGGTTGCCAGGGAGTCCTGGGCAAGGGAATGGAACCCTCCAAAACCAAGCGAGGCCCATAGCCCTACTAGGGCACCGGACCATCCGCATATACCACTCCGGCTGAACATAAATTCTTTTTTCTTAAACCAACCCGTGATTTCCTAGGATTGGGTTTGGAATTCGTCTCCAAAAACCATTCCAAGCAAAATTACATAAGCCAATAAACCCGGAACAAGTAGATGGAAAACACTTATTAACCAGTATTCAACAGCGCTAGGTTCGGGTTAAAATTGGAAGTGCCTATGACCCACGGCGCAGGCCATTACAAATTTCTCCTTTTTTGGAATCAATGGGCGGGTTTGAAACCGTCTTTTTCATTCAAAACCTTAAACAACCGCTTCGAAGGGCAAGAATTTCCCATCTTGGGAGCGCATATACCCATAATTTCTGGAGATTACGGGAGGACAAAATCGGGGATACAGTAGATCAGTAGGGCGCCCTACTTTGCCAGAAGAATCACTATTTAACGCGGATTGTGTACATTTGCTTTAGTTTTTACTTTGCGTAAAGTCCCCCATTTACAAAACGGTATGACCGAAGAACTACGACTTTATGGCTCGGGCGAATGTGTGAAAACCGCTGAAATACGGGGATATCTGATCGCTTTGTCGATTCCTTTTCAAGAATGGGATGTGAAAAAAGATAAGAAGGCCGAAGAAATGGTGCGTGCCCTTTTGGAGGGGAATCTCATTTATCCCACACTGACCTACGATGGATACTATTTGGAGAACCCGAACACTGCTCAGTTAAAGAACTTTCTAAAGGCCCATAAACTGGTATAATAACCATTTGATTAGACGTTACATAAAGACCATACCACCTAGCAGGCCTTTAAAGGGATATTCAGTAGTAAGCTCGATTTTGGGTTCAGCTTCCGGTAGTTTTTTCCTATAGGCCTGTGTTTTGATATGATTTATGCCCTAATGCTATGAACGGGGTGATCTGAACAAGAAATACACGCTGCCCGGTTTGACAGAATTTCTTCGTAACCCGCTTCATACCCGACCTTCCGGCCGAATGCCACAACTCAAGCTTTACGATAAAGAACTTCAATCGGTCGCGTCCTATTTGTTGAGAGATTCTCTCGTCGAGTCCAGCTTCA
>JBCCZF010000033.1:0-11234 GCA_039188035.1 Bacteroidota bacterium
AGATTTTCGAGCTCTTTCCCATCCTCAAACAATTCCTGAACCGCCGTGGCGGCGAGAGGACATATTCCCCATCATTTTTTGATTCGTCATGGAAAAATTGATACACTTCAAGGGCGTAGGTTTTAGGGTCAAAATAAAAGTACCAAATGTCCTTGCCTACAGCCTCGTCATAGGTGGCCTTTAAAACGAGGTAGTCTTTTCCATTAAAGCTTTTTTTGGACACCTGGGGGTCAATATGGGTTCCCGGATCATTTAATTTCATCGGCAATCCATACAGATAGGAATAATAATTCCGCATTGTTTTGGTGCGTTTACAACTCAATCGATACTTGTCCTTATCTTCCTTGGAGGGGTTTTCGTTCCCATTGATGGATAAGATACAACTGTCCTTGTTTAGCATTTGGCTAATAGTAGTGCTATCACGGGTTTGGGTCAGTTTAAAAATCTGTTTTGGAAGGTCAATGTGAATGGTGTTTATGCTTTCTTTCCCGTTGGGTCTAAGACCCATGACCCCAAAGGTCTCGCTAAAGGTGGGCCATTGGCCGTGGGGATCGTGGTAGGCAATAGTCTTGGCAAGTAAAGCCTCACCCGTCAATTTTTGGCCAATTCCCCTTTTTACGGGCCATAAAATAACCAAAAACAAAATGTACCGCAGCATGATAAAGCTATATTTGGCCACAATATACCGATAAAATCGGTTTTCACTATTTGTTTTGGTCCCTACTAAATACGGGATTCTCACCTTGACGCTTTTAGTAACGTGAGGCTCAAAAGGATAAAATCTGCGGATTTACGTAGTGTCGTTTACCGTTTTTTTTAGCAAACATTTGGAATGCTCACGTGTGCATTTTATATTTATCCCAATAAATGGAGAAAATGAGAACTACCGTTACCATAAAGGATGTGGCCCGTGAACTTGGGATTCACCATGCTACGGTTTCCAGGGCCTTGCGGGATACGGGTTCGGTAAAGGCCGAGACGCAAGAGCGTATACGGAAGAAAGCCACCGAATTGGGTTACAAACCCAATCGCTTGGCGCAGGACTTTAGGAATAAACGCAGTAACGTTTTGGCAATAGTGGTTCCTGATTTAAGAGCCTTTTTCTTTGCCAAGTTTGTGTCTGATTTTATGGCTACCGCCAAGGAGGCCGGGTATTCCGTAATGGTCTTTCAATCCGGTGAAAAACCAGGTATTGAAAAGGATATTGTTGATTCCCTTATTGGATATAGGGTAGCCGGGGTAGTGGCATCGGTAACCAAGGATACGGTACAGGAAAGCCCTTTTGACATTCTTAAGGCAGAAAATATACCTTATGTGTTTTTTGATCGTGCCCCGGAACAGACCGAGGCCCCCCAAGTAGTGCTCCATAACTTTCAAGGGACCTATGATGCCGTAACGGCAATGGTAAAATCCGGAAAGAAACGCATCGCCTATATTACCAATCCATGTAACCATCAAATTTTCCGAGATCGCTTGGCAGGTTATAAACAAGCGTTGAAGGACAATGACTTGTATTGTTCTGACGAAATGGTTCGGGAAGGCGGATATTTTATGCTTGACGGTTTTGCACATACAGAAGATCTCATGGGCCTGAACGAAAAACCGGATGGGATTTTGGCGGTACGGGATGAAATGGCCATTGGTGTCATAAAATATTTGAGGAAGCATGGAATCCGTGTACCTCATGATGTTGCGGTAATAGGCTTTGACAATGAACCCATGGGTATGGCCTGTGAACCCGAATTGACCACGGTGGAACTTTCCGTACCGTGTATGGTGGCCGGTTCTTTTGAGTTGTTGTTGACACAGATAAAAAGCGGTGCCGTAAAGGTGGAAAAGAGAATAATAGAGCCTAAAATTATATATCGCGGGTCGGTCTAGGCATTTTGGTGCTATACGGTACGCCTGCACATAAACAACCATGGGCAAAGGGATTTCCCGATTACCGGGAATAGTATAAGTTAAGTAGTATGTTCAAACTCAGGAAGGATATTCCAAGAAATGGAAGTATGGGCGCAGTCTGTCTGTTGTGTGTGCTTCTGTTTTCTTGTGGGGGCAAGGATACGGCCTATGAACCGCTCCCGAAAAAGGTGGACTTTAACTTTGATATCCGCCCCATCTTGGTACAAAACTGTTATTTGTGCCACGGCCCGGACCCCAGTAGTCGAAAAGCCGGTTTGCGATTGGATACTTTTGAGGGTGCTACGGCTGCACTCAAGGATGGGGGATTTGCCGTAGTACCCGGAGATGCGGATGAAAGTGTGTTGATGCACCGGATTAATACAACGGAAGAGGACAAGATAATGCCCCCGCCGGAAACCAACGCCGTTCTCACCCCCAGGGAGAAGGCACTTTTGGAAAAATGGATCGAACAAGGGGCGGAGTGGAAACCCCATTGGTCCTTTATAAAACCGGAGCTTGCCGAGGCGGATATTGATGTGGATATTGATGTGTTCATAAATCGGCAATTGGAACAAAAAGGATTGGAAAAGGCCTCTTTGGCCAATAGGAATACGCTGATCCGAAGGGTCTCCTATCTATTGACGGGGCTTCCCCCGTCTCCAGGGGAAGTCGATCGTTTTGTTTCGGATACCTCGGAGCAAGCCTATGAAAAAATGGTAGATCGTTATTTGAACACAACGGCCTTTGGGGAACGATGGGCCCGGCATTGGATGGATTTGGTACGCTATGCCGAGACCAAAGGGCATGAGTTTGATTATGCTATTACGGGCGCATGGAAATATCGCGATTATTTGATTAGGGCCTTTAATGCAGATGTCCCTTATGATCAATTGTTGACCGAACATCTAGCCGGGGATCTGATGGATGAAAAACGATACGATGGGGATACCGGCCTTTTGGAGTCCCAATTGGCCACTGCATTTTATGCCATGGGGGAAGGTACCCACAGTCCGGTGGACATTAAACAGGACGAGGCCAATCGCATTGATAATATGATCGATGTAACCACCAAGACCTTTCAAGGTTTAACAGTGTCCTGCGCTAAGTGCCACGACCATAAGTTTGACCCGATTACCGCTGCGGATTACTACGCCCTGTACGGCGTATTGGAAAGTACCCGTTTTACCCCGATAGAGGCCGATTTTTCACGCGCTAAGGAAGTCACTTTAAGTGAAATACGCGACAGCCAGAAATATATCAAAAACACCGTTGCCGAAAACCTTCCGTCGGAAGGAGACCCAAAAAGAAAAGGTGCTCATAGATTACCATCACTTTCCACTTCGGACTACACGAAAATAGGGGATTTTAGAAATGACGATTTTGATGGTTGGAATACAACGGGAACGGCCTTTGGTGAAGCGACCACTTTGGGAAATCCCGTTTTGGACACTTCGGGAAAATTGTTGAGGCTCAACGAGGGAATGGCCTCAAGCAAAACCTATGGGCCAGGGGTTTTGGGCACACTTAGGTCGCCCGATTTTGTTTTGGATACTGATTTTATAGGGGTAATGGCCCGAGGTGAAAATAGTACCATTCAGATTATCATCGATAATTTTCAATTGATACGATGGCCCATTTATGGAGGTCTTACCCAAAAAGTAAAGGATGGGGAATGGAAGGAGTACAGCTTTAATGTGAGCCCTTGGAAAGGGCATAAGGCGTATATTGAAATCCTGACAGGAAAATACCAGGCCCATGATTTCAGATTACCCCCGGACGCTTTTGTGGAAGCCCAATATGCCATTTCCTACAATGCGGAATGGCCTGCCCAAGTAAGCCCACGGGATAACGGGGTGTCTTTCGAAGGTTTCTCTGTGGATCGGGTGGAAATGTTGAATGCCGATATCCAAAACGGACGGCTAAAACTACATTTTCCGGAATTGGCCACGGCCATGGATAGTAGTGCCAGGCTCGTGGGTCCCTTAAAGAGCGATTCCTTCATCTATGGGGTTTCGGATGGTTCGGCTACGAATAGCCCCGTATTCATTCGGGGCAGGTATCAAGAACCCTCTGAAGAAAAAGTTCCTAGAAGGTTCTTGTCCATATTGCCCCAAGGGGATATCCCTTTTCAATCCAGAGGTAGCGGCAGATTGGAGCTGGCCAAGGCAATGCTGCATACAGATAACCCGCTCACCTCCAGGGTAATGGTAAATCGCATTTGGCACCATCTTTTTGGTAGGGGAATCGTAACTACCGTAGACAATTTTGGACTCCAGGGAAAATTGCCCTCACACCCCAAGTTGCTGGATCATTTGGCCCTAAAGTTTCAGGAGCAGGATTGGTCCATAAAAAAGATGATTCGCTATATCGTTACTTCGGAAACCTTTAAAAGAAACACGTCCAATGGCTTGGAACCCTCTGTAAAAGACCCGAATAATGTATATCTCGCTTCCTTCCCGATCAAGCGATTGGAATCGGAAGCTATCCGGGATGGTATTTTGGCCGCTTCGGAAACTTTGGATACCACACTTTATGGTCCTCCGGTACCTACCTATCTAACCGAGTTTATGGGCGGTAGGGGAAAACCCAAGGAATCTGGGCCCTTGGATGGCGCAGGACGAAGAAGTATCTATCAAGAAGTAAGACGCAACTTTCTGGAACCCATGATGACTACCTTTGATCGCCCCATTCCCTTTACCACCTTTGGAAGGCGCGATGTAACCAATGTGCCGGCGCAATCCCTGATACTGATGAACGATCCCTTTGTAATCGAGCAGGCAGCGATTATGGCTCAAAAGGTATTGGCCCAGGAGGATTTGTCCTTTGATCAAAAGATTGAATGGGTTTACCTACGGACCTTCTCCCGGAAACCCACGGAAAAGGAAATCGATAACGCCTCCCAATTTATGGCCACTGTAAAGGCGATGAAAGAACAGGCTAATAGGGATGAAAAGGAAGACCTGGACATATGGAAGGAATATTGCCATAGCCTCTTTAACCTAAAGGAATTTATATACTTGATCTAATGAGTACATATCATAATTTTATGCGAAGGCCGCTTACGCGACGTGAGATGTTGACCATTTGTAAGGGCGGTTTTGGATCCTTAGCCTTTATGAGCCTGTTCGGGGTTGGAGCCCTTTCCTGTGGCCGCTCCAAAAATAGGAATATTGCGTCGGCCGCAGACTTGCAATTGGGACCTCATTATTTGCCCAAGGCAAAGAATGTTATTTTTCTGTATATGGACGGTGGGGTTTCCCAGGTGGATTCTTTTGATCCCAAACCCCGGTTGGCCAAGGAGAATGGTGAGGATCCCAAGAAAAAGTTCAAAGTAGACGCTACGCAGTTCGACAATGTGGGCAAAATTTTAAAGAGCCCTTGGGAGTTCAAGCAATACGGCGAATGCGGAATGCCGGTCAGCGATCTTTTTCCACACATTGCAACCTGTGTTGATGATATGGCCCTGATTCGGTCCATGACCTCCCAATTTCCGGAGCATACCAACGCCAATTATTTTTTGCATACCGGGAGCGGCCTACAGGGAAGGCCCAGTATGGGGTCTTGGATGACCTACGGTCTGGGCAGTGAAAACAAAAATATCCCGGGATACGTGGTTTTGGACGGTGGACTGATTCCCCCGGGGGGACTGGATAACTTTAAGAATGGATTTTTACCCGCCTCCTATCAGGCATCCATACTCCGTGCAGGTCCGCAACCTGTGGCCAACATTATTCCCAAGGAGACCATCCCGAATCTTCAGGAGCAAAAATTGGATTTTATCAAACAATTGGACAATACCCAGTTGGAAGCCCTTGGGGAGGCCGATGCCATAGAATCCGCGATTTCCAACTATGAACTGGCCTATAAAATGCAGTCGTCCATTCCCGAATTAACCGAATTTACCTCGGAAACCGAAGCGACCAAGAAACTATATGGCTTTGATTCCGATGATCCCCATACCCGTGGATATGCCGCCCAATGCCTTTTGGCACGTAGACTGGTGGAGCGGGGGGTCCGATTTATAGAGTTGACCTGCCCAAAAGTGAGCGCCGATCGCTGGGACCAACATGGAAACTTAAAGGATGGCCACGAAAAAAATGCCCATGCCGTGGATCAACCTATTGCCGGTCTGATCAAGGATTTAAAGTCTAGGGGGTTGCTTGAGGAAACCCTGGTGGTCTGGACGGGGGAATTCGGAAGGACTCCTTTTGCCCAAGGCGACAATGGTAGGGACCATAACCCCCAGGCCTTTAGCATGTGGATGGCCGGCGCAGGGGTCAAAGGAGGGACCATTTTTGGCCGTACCGATGAATACGGTTATCGCGTGATTGAAAATGAAGTTACCGTGCACGATATGCATGCCACCATTATGCACCTAATGGGCATAAACCACGAACGCCTCACCTTTCGGTTTGGAGGCCGTGATATGCGACTGACCGATGTACACGGCCACGTGATAAAGGACATTTTGGCCTAAGGTATTGAACACAAAAGGAAAAATAAAAGGCAAATGAAAGTAGCATTTAAACGCATAGTATTTACCCTATTGTGTGTACCCATGTTTTTGACCGGGCAGAACACCGATTCCAATATCCGGCATTCCATCTTTATTGCCGGGCCACAGTTCACCGGCATTGTAGATGAGGCAGGGGACATAGTCTGGGATTCCGGAAGGAAAGGGGCCCGGGACGGCTATGTGCTAAAGAACGGAAATATTCTAATCTGCTGGGCCGATGAGGTAAAGGAATTCAACAAAAAAAAGGAGGTTGTTTTCAGCTATAAAAAGCCGGAAAAGAAAATGGAGCTGGGTACCGCTGTACGACTTGCCAAGGGCCGCACCCTGATTATTGAACTGGGTGCCCGTCCCCGCATTATAGAGGTGGATAAAAAAGGCAATATCGTAAAAAGTGTTCCCCTACAACCGGAAACGGACAATGTACATATGCAAACGCGGATGGCCCGAAAATTGAAGGGCGGAAACTATCTGGTGCCCCATCTGTTGGCCTTTGCCGTTAAGGAATACCGTCCGGACGGAACCGTTGTGAATACCTTCAGCACCGATTATGAGGACTTCGGCGGACGCAGCGCAAAGACCTGGCCCTTCACCGCGATCCGTACAAAGGATGGCAATACCTTGGTTTCCCTTACCAATGGGAATCGGGTGGTGGAACTCGATGCCGATGGAAGGATTGTTTGGCAGATAGAAAATTCCCTCTTCGAAGAAGAACTTTTGAACGATCCCTGTGGGGCACAACGCCTGCCCAACGGCAACATTGTGGTAGCCAGTTATCGCGCCAAGGGGGATGCTGTAAAATTGTTCGAAGTGGATCGGGATAAAAATGTCGTTTGGACGTATAAGGGCTATCGCGTACACCATTTTCAAATATTGACCACCAATGGTAAACGGGTCAAAGGCTCCCCGCTTAAATAGGATTGTATTTTGTTTGGTGTACTGCTCGTTAATGGTATTTTGGAAGCCCCCCCGGATTTTTTAGTTTTTTTAGGTAGGATAGATCCCCTGGTAGTTCATTTGCCTATCGGGTTTTTAGTATTGGCGGCCTTGGTGGAATATCTTGTTGGGAAACCCCGGTTCCAGCCTCTTAAGGGGTATACCCATTATCTTTGGGCCTTGGGAACCATAAGTGCATTTTTGGCCGTGCTTTTTGGGTATTTCCTCTCGCTTTCCGGGGATTACAACAAGACCACCTTGTTCTGGCACAAATGGCTGGGAGTGGCCGTACTCCTGTTTTCCCTGGTTTGCTACCTGGTTTCCAGAAAACGGCTAAAGCTTCCCTTGTTCGGAAACTCCGTTTTAATCACTTTGGTGGTATTTACCCTTTTCTATACGGGTCATTTGGGGGGAAACCTGACCCATGGATCTACCTACTTATTGGAATACGCACCCAATGTGGTCCGGAATATGGCCGGCATGCCGAACAAGGCCATTCCCAGGGAAAAAGTGGCGGTATTGGATTCGGCGGATGTCTATTTGGATTTGATCGCACCTATTATGGACAGGCGCTGCGTTAGTTGTCATAACAACGATAAAAAAAAGGGGGATTTAAACCTTACTTCCTATGCGGATATGATGTTGGGGGGCGATAGTGGGGAGGTAATAAACCCGGGGAACCTCAGCTCAAGTGAATTGTATAGACGTATTACCCTGCCCGAATCGGATAAAGAGTTTATGCCTACCGAGGGCAAACCCCCACTTTCGGATGACGAATTGGCCATAATTGCTTGGTGGATCGAAAACGATGTTCCCTCAAAGGGCTATTTTGTAACAATGGATCCAAACGAAAACATACGGGATAGGGTGGAAAAATACCTTGGCCTGGATAAAAATAATCTGCTAAGCCAAAAAGTACCCCCCGCACGGAAGGAAATGGTGGATTCATTGTTGCACTATGGTTTTGTCTTAAATCCATTGATGATAGACAATCATTTTTTGGAAGCCAACTTCAGTTTGAGCGAACGGGAACTGACCGATGAAACCCTAAAGGCCCTTTTGGGACTGAAGGATCAGGTAATTTGGTTAAACCTAAGCAATTCGGGAATCCGGAATGCCCAGTTGGCAACCATAGGTGAATTAGAAAATTTGATCAAATTGAACCTGGGTGCCAATACCATTTCCGATGAAGGATTGGTGCATCTGTCCGGACTCCAAAACCTGGAATCCATCAACTTATACAAAACAGGTGTTTCCAAAGGCCTACCGGATCTGGTTTCACGACTCCCTAATTTGAAAAGGCTGTATCTCTCCGGATCCAAGGTGGACAGCAGTAGCGTGGAACAGCTTCGTGCAAAATATCAAAAGTTGCAAATTGTTTTCGAAGAAGTACGTTGAAGGGTAACACAATGGGCGCTTACCCTTTTGGAACCCAGGGCAAAATGATAACTTTTTAGTTCATGGCAATGTCTGCCACGCGAACAGGTCGGTTTTCCCTGAGTGATGCGTTTGCCGCTTGGGCCAAGACCATGGCCTTTAGACCGTCTTCGCCCGTAACGGGCATGGGCCTGCTGTGGTTAAGCGCATCTACAAAATGCTGGATTTCCTCCAAATAGGATGCCGCATAACGATCCATAAAAAAGTTTAGGTGTCGATCTAGTACGGTACCCCTTTCCGTGGCGATGTGTAACTCACTTTTTAAGGGATTGTCCACCTTGATCATTCCTTCAGATCCAAAAACTTCCAAACGCTGGTCATAGCCATATTTGGATTGTCTGCAATTTTCAATCGTGGCCACGGCACCATTTTCAAATTTCAATATGACCGTTGCACTATCAATGTCCCCGGCTTCCCCAATGGCGGGGTCTACCAGGCAATTGCCGTGGGCAAACACTTCCTCCACTTCACAACCCATGATAAATCGGGCCATGTCAAAATCATGGATGGTCATGTCTTTAAACAGGCCCCCGGATTTTTTAATATAGGAAATTGGCGGCGGTAGGGGATCCCTGCTAATAATATGGAGACTGCGTAGGTCGCCAATTTTCCCTTTGGAAACTTCACCTTTTACTTTGGCAAAATTAACGTCGAACCGTTGATTGAAACCAATCATTAAAGGAATACCCAGATCGGATATAGCACTTATCGTTTCCCGGGACTTTACTAGGGATTTGTCGATTGGCTTTTCGCAAAAAACCGCTTTCCCCACCTTAGCGGCCCTTAGGGCATATTCCGAATGGGTATCGCTTGGCGAGCTGATCAGCACGGCATCAATTTCAGGATTGCCCAGTATCAGGTCAATATCATCGGAAACGTTCTTAACCCCTTGTTCACGAGCAAATTCTTGCCCTGCTTTCCCTGGATTTACGGCAGCGATTAAATGTACCCCCTCAATTTTTCGTGAAAGGTTCTCGAGGTGGATTTTTCCCATTCGTCCAACTCCGATTATTCCAATGTTTATCATGTATTTGGTTTATATAAAGATACAGCGCAAAGACCATTTATCCAATGAAATCCTGGAGGTAAAATTAGGTTCTATAAAAGCATGATGATGAGTTTACGGATAGTTCTTGAGAAGGAAATTAGAACTTGATTTTAACCTGCAAAGATGTTAAAAAAACAGTAATTTAGAGGTAAAGTCTTGTCAAGGTCTAGTAGCTGTAGGCAGCGTTAAGGTTGTCCGGTATCCGGTTTTTGGAATATGCGCGGATGCACGTATCGGTCTAGTATCGCTTATAAGAAAAGGACATGGCAAGGACGCCCAAACAGAAACTAGGTATCCATCCTTGATCCATACGGTTTTCCGGAACATATTTGCCAATATTCGCAGTATGCCGGGATAAGGAAAATACGATGTAATTCGTGTAAATTCTCCACTAAAAAGCACTTTATCCCGTTTTTCTGTCTTTAAACTAATATTAGATATTTAATCCCTAGTTTATTCTTAAAATGGTACTCTAGTTTTATGAACGAGCTAGTTAAAAAGATTCCCCCAATCTTCTCTATGTTTAATAATCTTGTTTTTGCATTGGTAGCGAATTAAAATCTTGAGGATTGCCGTGGTAATCCCCATAATAGACGGTTGAATATACTCTTAATTCACTATACCAAATACAATTATGCATAAAAACACAAACCATTCCACCTGATTTTTAAATCATATCCCAGTTTTTTTAGAGGCATTTTAGATGCCATTTAACGGTTGTAAAAACGGCGGTTAAATATGTTAAGAACATTACTTAGGTAAAGAGGAATACACCTTTTTACCCGGATTATTGCGTTCTTTAAACGGTACCTATATCTCATTTCGGGTACTGTATTAAGGACTTTTATTTTTTGAGAATTTGAAAATGAAAATATATGTTAAAAAAAATACGATTTATTTGTATGTCGGCTGGTTTTTTGATTTCGGCCGTAGTAATGGGACAGAATACCCCACCGGAGTTTCTTAATGGAAATACAAGCGAAACCCCGTTTATATATGAGGCCACTGGCGAAGGTGGTCCGGCCCGTCAGGTGTTCACAGTGGAAGTACAGGATGATACGGATAGTGTAGAAAGCGGAACACTCGAATTTAGTTTGACCAAGGATGTAGGAGCCCAGTCATTACTTGGGATAAATGGAAGCATAGGTTTGGTACGGTTCAGAGATGCTGTGGTCTATGATCCAAACGCCAATAATTTACTGGAAATAGAGGTAAATGTTTCGGATAGCGAGGGAGCCGTTTCAAGTGCTAGATACTTCATATTGGTGGTACCTCAGAACCAGGCCCCCGAGATCCTGAACAAGGAGGACAACTCGCATACCTGGACCTTCACCGAGGACCGCGGCGACGGGGCCAAGGACGTCTATATGCTCGCGGTCGAGGACGACAGCGACAACA
>JBCCZF010000034.1:0-11037 GCA_039188035.1 Bacteroidota bacterium
GCAACACGGCATGGGCTATGCCATCCCAAAATAGTTGTGTTTCTTTGTAAAATCCCCAGGGAGATGGTTTTTTGCCCAAACAACCCGAAGGAAATTTAAATCACAAAAAATGGAACCGAAAATCGCCATTGGCGTGGATGTAGGCGGGAGCCATATAGTAAGTGCTGCCGTGGATTTGGAGGCCCTCCAAATCCTTCCTGGGAGTACCTATAGCGCTTCGGTACACAATAAAGCGCCCAAGGAAACGGTATTTGCAACTTGGAGCAAGGCCCTGAACCAAACGATGGCCCATATGCCCGAGGGCGAAACAGTATCCTTGGGATTTGCCATTCCCGGCCCCTTTGATTATACGAACGGTATTGCGCTGTACACTGGGGATAACGATAAGTATGCCCAGTTGTATGGGGTGAGTCTTCCGGAAGAACTGTCCCAATACCTGGACAGGGATAAACTGGCTTTTCGCTTCCTAAACGATGCTACTTCTTTCGGGGTAGGGGTGGCCGCACAGAAGAATGCCCGGGACTTTAACCGGATTATTGTGGTAACCTTGGGAACGGGCTTTGGCTCCGCTTTTGTGCAACAAGGCATTCCCTTGGTAAACCATCCAGACGTACCAAAAGAGGGCTGTCTATGGGACAAACCTTTTAAAGAGGGCATTGGGGACGATTATTTTTCCACCCGTTGGTGCATTCAACGGTATCAACAACTTAGCTCGGAAACGGTGCCGGGTGTACGGGAAATCGCCATGGCCAACAACGAACACAGTCGTAGCGTTTTTACGGAATTCGGCACCCATATGGCGGAGTTTATGCTTCCTTTTCTACAACGCTTTCGACCGGACGTGCTGGTATTGGGAGGTAATATTTCCAAGGCCCATGCCCTTTTTCTCCCGGCGTTGTGTGATGGCGTCCAGAAGATGGGACTGCAGTTGCGTTTTGAAATTTCTCCCTTGATGGAAGATGCTGCCATTATAGGAAGCGCCCGCTTGTTTGAGCCCCATTTTTGGAATCAGGTAAAGGACGATTTACCCACTATCTAGGCAAAGTATGCCCTTAGGACGGGACATTTTTCCCAATTTGTCCCATTTTACTATTTTTAAGAAGAAAGATTGTGATATGCCCATTGAGATAGAACGTAAATTCCGGGTCCAATCCAACTCCTACAAGGAGGAGGCCGTTTCCACTACCCGTATCGTACAGGGATTTCTAAATACCGATCCGGAACGTACCGTACGCATCCGTATCGATGGGGATTTCGGTTACCTTACCGTCAAAGGCCTTTCCAATACGGCCGGAACAGCCCGCTTTGAATGGGAAAAGGAAATTGAGGTTAAGGAGGCCGAGATTTTGTTACGTCTATGCGAACCGGAAATCCTGGAAAAAGTACGATATCGTATCCCCAACGGGAAACATACTTTTGAGGTGGACGAATTTCTGGGCAGTAACGAAGGTCTGGTGGTGGCCGAAATTGAACTTCTGACGGAAACGGAATCCTTTGAAATCCCGGAATGGATTGGGAATGAGGTTACCGGCGATATAAAATACTACAATTCCAATTTGAGCAAACAACCCTATAACACCTGGTTCAATGAAACCTAAATTTTCTTTTATTGCCCTGGCCCTAACCTTGGTCTTTTCCTGCAAGCCAGAACCCAACACCAATCCCATTCCGGAAGTCCTTGTCCCGGAAAACGCACAACCTAGTGTGCGGCAAATAATGGAGGAACGGAAGGCCAGGGGATTTCAGGTCTTTGATTATGTGGACGAAGCCACCCAGGACACCATACTGATGCAACAGTACTATATGGCCTTTCTTAAAAAGGGTCCCAAACGTATTACGGACAAGGCAAAGGGGGATAGTCTACAGATGTTACACCTGGCCCATTTAACCCGGATGTATGAACTGGGCTATACGGATATTTCCGGGCCCTTTGGTGATGATGGCGATATTCGTGGGGTTACCATATACAATACCCCCACCCTTGAAATGGCGGATAGTCTGGCCCATCTAGACCCTATGGTAAAGACGGGCCATCTGGCCATAGAAATCCATCCTTGGTGGGCCGCCCGGGGGTTTCCCTTACGGTAAGATTATATACATCTTTGGCACCAACACCAAGGCAATCTAAGCCTCCAGATTTTTGGAAATCCAATCGAAGCTTTTGTCCACATGGTCAAAGACCTGCTCCTCGGGCACCAGATCTGGGATAATGTCAATGGACATAAACAGGTCCCGAGGTTGCTCCTGTAGCCCGGTAAGTACTACCTTAACCCCTTTTAGGGTCAGGTCCAAAATGGCACTTTCCATGGCGTATACGCCGGATTGATCAACATAAGGAACACGGTCCATTCGTATGACCAGTACTTGAATATCATCCCCAATATGTTTTACCTGTTCTTGAAAATGGGATGTAAAGCCAAAGAAAAGGGGGCCATACAAATGTTTAATATAGATTTTGTCCTTGAACTTTTGGAAAAACCCGGTTTCGTCGGCCCAGGGCTTTTCGCCGTCAAAACCGGCCAAAGTCCCCACTTGCATACCCTCTTCCCCAATATCGCTGGCCCGTTTCATAAACAGCAATGCCGCAAGCGTAATCCCTATGCCCACGGCTTGGATCAAACTTCCGAAGGTAGTCCATAATAGTACAATGAGCAGCACAATGGCATCGGCCCTAGGAACCACTTTGAGGTGTTTAAGACCCTTGGTATCCACAATCTTAAATCCAATGGGAATTAAGATTCCGGCCAATACGGCCAAGGGAATATAGGCTGCCAAGGAACTAAGACCTAAAAGAACGGCCAATAGAAAGGCCCCGTGCAAGGCTCCGGACAAACGGGTACGTCCCCCGGAGTTAATATTTACCACGGTACCCTTGGTAGCTCCGGCCCCTGGAATGCCCCCGATCAGGGCGGCGGCCATATTGCCGATGCCCTGTCCAATAAGTTCCCGGTTACTGTTGTGTTTGGTCTTGGTCATATTGTCCGCGATAACCGAGGTAAGCAGGGAGTCTATGGAGCCCAATACGGCCAGTACCATTCCGTATTCCAAAATCATAAAGTAGGCACTGCTATCCACGGTAAAGAGACCTTCCAATTGTAAGGAAGGCAAGCCAGAGGGGATTTCCCCAATAATGGGAACATCCCACTGGATAAAGTAGGCAAAGACCGAAACAGCGATAAGGGCAACCAGGGCACTGGGAATGGCCTTGGTTATCTTGGGAAAGAGATAATAGATCAGTACCGTAAGACCCCCAAGGGCCAAGGCCTGCCCGTTAAACTCCGCAAACAGACGGGGTAGGTCCATAATCACCTTTAACGTTGATTTTGGGGAACCCAACCCCACAAAGGGAAAAAGCTGAAGGATAACAATGATCAACCCCACCCCGCTCATAAATCCGGAGATGACGGGATAGGGGAAGTATTTAATGTATCCGGCAATATTGATAAGACCAAAAACCACTTGTAGGGCTCCACCAATTAGAAAGCTGAGCAAAATAATGCCCATGGCGTCCTGTAGGCTTCCGGCCACTTCAATGGCATTGGCCACCAGGGCCGCCGAGACTACGGTCATAGGACCGGTAGGGCCACTGGCCTGGGTGGCGGTACCCCCAAAAAGGGCCGCAAGGATTCCTACCGCAATGGCCCCATAAAGACCGGCAATGGCGCCCAGACCGGATTGTACCCCAAAGGCAAGGGCCAAAGGAAGCGCTACTACCCCGGCCACCAGGCCCCCCAAAATATCCCCTTTTAGGTATTTGGTATCGTAAACTGACTTTATCATGATCAAAAATTGCTATTTGGTTACCATCCCTAAGGTAAGGAGATGTTACGGAAAAACCACTTTGCCATTATTTATATCCTAAGGCCCATTATTTGTGGGCTTGCACTATAGGACACTCTTGAACTGTTCCAGAAAACGGATGTGATTCTCACTTAGGAGGCGAATATCCGGAATTTGATAGATAAGCATGGCAATACGATCAATGCCTATGCCAAAGGCAAAGCCCGAATAGACATCAGGATCAATTTTGCAATTACGGAGTACTTGGGGATCTACCATACCGCAACCCCCGATTTCCAGCCAACCGGTCCCCTTGGTGATTTTGCGGTCTACCTCATTGTCCAAGCCCCAATATACATCTACCTCGGCGCTGGGTTCGGTAAAGGGAAAATAGGAGGGCCTAAGCCGTATCCTGGATTTTCCGAACATTTCGGAGGTAAAATATTGTAAGGTCTGCTTTAAATCCGCAAAGGAGACGTCCTTGTCCACATATAACCCTTCTACCTGATGAAAAAAACAATGGGATCGGGCCGAAATGGCCTCGTTTCTATATACGCGACCCGGGGAGATCGTTCGTATGGGCGGTTTGTTTTTTTCCATATACCGGATCTGTACGGAGGAGGTATGGGTACGTAAAAGAATATCCGGATCGGTCTGCACAAAAAAAGTGTCCTGCATGTCCCTGGCGGGATGATATTCCGGAAGGTTAAGTGCGGTAAAATTATGCCAATCGTCCTCAATTTCTGGGCCTTCGGAAACATTGAAACCTATTCTGGAAAAGATATCCACAATATGGTTTTGGGTAATGGAAATGGGATGCCTCCCCCCTAATGCAATGGGCTCCCCGGGCCTTGTTAGGTCACCGTTCGCCTGCGCTTCCTCTTCCTTGCCTTCCAGGGTTCTCTTTAGGATATCCACCTTTTCGGCGGCAGCGTCCCTGAGCCGGTTCACCGTTTGTCCAAATTCCTTTTTTTGCTCTGCTGGAACGTTCTTGAACTCCGCAAAAAAATCGCGTAGCAATCCTTTTTTACCCAAATACTTTATGCGGAATTCTTCTAGGGTCTCCTGGGATTCCGTGGCAAAACGTTCTACCTCGGCAATATGCTCTTTTATTTTATCAATCATGGATATGGCTTGCTCTAATGCTGGCAAAGGTAATTTTTTTAGGGAATCTGCGGAACGCTTATCCGCTTACCTCCACACGCTCTTCCGAATTTTTGACCGCTCTTGGGCAGGAGTGATCGAACGAAGGATCGGGATGCCCTTTGTTTTGTCTATAATTTGGGTCTCTCCCTAAAAAACTTGGAGTAGCTTTCCGGGTTTTCTTCGATTCCCCGCTCGGAAACAAGTTTTATCGTGATATTGCGATTTCGTGCCTTATGGCTAAAATCGTCCAAAATCTCGATTATATCATTATCCAGGTAGCGTGTTTTGCGAACATCCAGTTCTAGGAAAGAGTCCTCGGGGAGTTTGTCCAGCTCCCTTAGTATAGCACCTTTATTTATAAAGGTTACTTCTTCGGCCAGCGTCATTTTAATTCGCCCATCGTCCACGTCTTCACCCTCCTTGTGCAGGAAATGGGAGTTTTGATAGCTTTTGATCAGGATTACGATGATACCCACGCATAGACCTAGGCCTATACCTACCAAAAGATCTGTAAAAATGATACCTAGGACGGTTACGATAAAGGGTACAAATTGTTTCCATCCCAATCCATACATTGTTTTAAACAAGGCGGGCTTTGCCAATTTAAAGCCTACTATAAAAAGGACGGCCGCCAGTACCGATTTGGGAATCAGGTTCAATATGGTTGGAATGGCCAAAATGGAAATGAGCAGAAAAAATCCATGGACAATGGCACTCATTTTGGTCTTTCCACCAGACTGTATGTTGGCGGAACTGCGCACAATTACCTGTGTAATGGGCAGACCGCCAATAAGACCGGAGATAATATTTCCCGTCCCTTGTGCCAACAATTCCCGATTTGTGGGTGTAACCCGCTTCTCCGGATCCAGTTTGTCCGTGGCCTCCACACACAGCAAGGTTTCCAATGAGGCAACCAATGCAATTGTAAAGGCGGTAATCCAGATCTCCGTTTGGACTATCGCCGAAAATTTGGGGAAGGTAAACTGCTCAATAAAACTATCCAGATTACGTGGCACAGGAACGCTAACGAGATGTTCCTTCCCAATGGACCAAGCCCCATCTTTGGTAAGCAAATAAAAAAGAATACCTATTACAACCGCAACCAAGGGCCCTTGTACCAATTGAAAAATTCTGGCCCTCTTGGATAATACCTTATCCCATAAAATTAGAATACCCATGGCGATAATGGCAATAGAGGTGGCACCATTATCAAAATTGCCGCTTAGCAAGGCATTTAAGGCGGTCAAAATTTCCGTAAAGGTATTTTCACCATCCATCTGGAGAAAGGCAAAATCCCCTTCGGGGTCTTTATCGAAACCAAAGAAATACGGTATTTGTTTTAAGATAATGATGATGCCAATGCCCGTAAGCATTCCCTTGATTACCGAAGAAGGAAAATAGTATCCGATTATCCCCGCTTTTAATATTCCAAAACCAATTTGGATGATTCCAGCCAGAACAACACATACCAAAAATGGCTCGTAACCCAGGGAACCAATAGCGGCCAGTACAATGGCCGCCAAGCCTGCGGCAGGGCCACTGACCCCAATATGGGACCCGCTTAGAAAACCTACCACGATGCCACCAACGATTCCTGCAATAAGTCCAGAGAATAGTGGTGCACCACTGGCAAGGGCAATACCCAGACATAAGGGCAAAGCCACAAAAAAAACCACTATACTTGCTGGAATATCTTGTTTAAGATGTTTGAACATAACCTTGATTTAGAGAATTGTTTAAAAAAGTAGTTCTTATTTTTATGAACCCACGGCGGGGGAAAATAGGTGCCTCTCCGTAGTACCATCTTAGCCTATTGCCCTTTTCCGATCAAAACTGTTCCGTTGACAATTTACGAAACAGTATTTACCTATTGGCTATTTAACTACAAGGAATTGCAATTGTGAAAAGAATCTATACCACGGCCGAAGTGGTTTTTGCTTATGACTATTTTGCCAGGGGAACCTAGGCCTTGGATATCTTTCCGATTGAAATACTTTACGGCAATTTCACAATATATCAGAGAAAATAGAACATTGCATTACTGGCCAGGGACTTATGCGATAAAGCTCGTCCAGAGCGGAATTATCCTGCATACGCACTTCCAAGTCTTTGGCGATACCGGTTTTAATGTCACAGACCCAACCATGAAGATACAGTGCCCGTCCCTTTTCCCATGCGCTTTGTACTATAGAGGTCTTGGCCAAATCCCACAACCTGTTCCGTTACATTGAGCTCAACCAAGCGATTCCAGTACTTGCCTTCATCTTCGATAGCTTCATGCTCCGTGTAATACATACGATACATATCCTTAATATGGCGAATCCATTTGCCCACAAAGCCAATGGTACCATTTCCCGTGGCCGCCTTTACGCCGTCACAACCATAATAACCGCAGACAATTATATATCTAACCTCCAGGCCGTTTCAGTTGGCATAAAACCCCACATAAATGTGCGGGGACCTTCACGGAGATTAAAATACTAAAAAAGAGGGAGGTCTTGAAAAAGGGAGCTTAACGTTTAATGCCCTTTAAGCAATTTTATGTTTTCGCCCAAAAGCCAACCGGTCTTTCCATCTGCAATGCGGATTTTTTTCCATTGGTTCAAGGAATCTACAACCTTTACCTTGGTCCCTTCATGCAAAGTGAACACTTCCGAGCTGCGATCATTGGGTTCCGATTGAATAGCTACTTCCTCGGAAAAGACAATGGCCGGGCTATCGTTCCTAAAATCCGAATATTGGATAAAAGCGAATGCCAAGGAAAGTAAGGCCGTAAAAAGAAATACCAAACTAACAATAAAGGCAAAGCGCTTTCGCGAGGAATACCTGAAGTTAAAAAACGCGATGAAAAGGGACACGAACAGGATTATGGAAATTACGGCCAACTTGGCCCATTGATCAAAGGATAGCAGTCCGGTAACCCTATTGTAGATTTTGGACAACCCGGTTTCGGGAATTTGTTCAATGGCATCCAAAGTCATATTTTGGGCATAGCCCAGATTGTTCGTTATCTCAGGATCATTGGGTTTAAGTAACAGTGCTTTTTCATAGTAAAAGATACTAGGGGCCACCTGGTTTAACTTATAATAGGCATTGCCCAAGTTAAAGTAAAGTTCCGGGGAATGTTGGCCATTCTCTAGGATGTTCAGGTAGTTGTTTATAGCCTTTTCATAATCGCCCTGGTTGTAGGCCGTTGTGGCTTCCTCAAAAAGAGCCCCATTTTGGGCATAGCCCCAAGACGATATCGCCACCAATACCAGCAGGATCCATTTTTTCATCGTATACTTGCTCCGTTTTAAGATCCGAAATGGAAGGAGTATAATCATAGCTGTTTGTCCAAATGGGAGATTACTTCGCTTGCCTTGTTGTAGTCCTGTTGCATCTGTACATCCGAAAAAGGGCTATAACGGGCCATTTCGCAGTTGGTAAGCAGCCCTATGAAACCCTCTCTGGTGGTCTCGTCAACGTTTCGCTCAATCAATAACGAGGCTATTTTATCTTTGCTAAACTCCGAGGTCTCAATTTTAAGTTTGGCCTTTAAATAATGGTGCAAGGCCTTTTCAAGGGCAATATAGAAATCTTCCTTGTTCCCCAGGTTCCTTTTGGCCGCAGAAAGGTACTTTCTGGCCAATTTATTCCTTCGCTTAATGCGATTGCCCACTACATCACTGGCAATGGCCTCTCTTTTCTTACCGAAAAGCACGGCCATAGGGATACATAGTAGCGGTAGCAACAACCAAAGATAAAAGCGGGTGGAACCAAAAAAATAGCGGGTTCCCATGGCCGTTAAATTAGGGGTTAGCTTTATAAAATTAAACTGCCCGTCCGTGGCCACTACGGCTTGTTTTTGGAGTCCCTGGGTGCCGGAATTGGCTACGGAATTGGAAGGACCCTGTACTACGTTGACCAGGATTTCATCGGACTCCAAGGTCTTATATGTTTCGGATCTCGGGTCAAAATAACTGAAGGAGATACTCGGAATGGGATACTTTCCCTTAAAGGAAGGTACAATGGTGTAGTTATTGCCCACCTTGCCCTGGGTACCGGACAGGGTGGTACGTACGTCCTCTTCAAACTCGGGCTCATACACTTCCAGGGAGCTGGGAAGTTCCGGTTCCGGAAGTTTAAAGAGTTTTAGATTGCCCTTTCCGCTCACTTCTACCTTGGCCTGGAGCGATTCCGAGGCATTGAGATTGGTCTTTGACGTGGTCACCAAAAAGTCGAAATCGCCTACAGCCCCTCCGAAGTCGCTGGGCCTACCCTGAACAGGCAAGGGTTTAACATGTATGGTGCGCCTCCCGGCCGATACGGTTTTGTTGGCTTGGGAATAAATGCGGCCACCGAAAAAATCACGCCTGTTGGTGGGAACCTCCACGGACACCTCCAAGGACAACGGTTCTATCTCCAATTTTCCTTCCCTTTGGGGGTATAGTACCACGCGTTTAAGAACCACATAACGGAAGGGCTTGCCCTTATAGGTGCCATTTTGGGGAGGAAAACGGGAGACCGGAATATCCTGGCTCCAAAAATTGTTGTAGGTAGGATTGTCCAAGGGCCTAAAGTTGGTGACACTAATGGAAGGGCTCACATACAGCTTGTAGACCACGCTCAGGGATTCATTGAGATACGGATTGGTCTTTGAAACCTCTGCCACCAGATGGAGGCTTTGATCGGCGATGTCGTCCGCGGTCATTTGGTCACTGGGCTTGTCCACAGCGGCGGTTACCTCTACCTGTTTGGGGAGCGATTTATAGGTTTGTCCATTAATGGTAATGGAAGCCTGTTTTATGGTGAATTTCCCTCGTGCCGTTGGGGCCAAGGTGTAGGAATAACTCTTGGAATAGCTGCGTACCCCATTGATCCAAGATGAACTGATGGATTGCGAGGGTCCCATAAGTACGTTGAACCCTGAAAAGTCGGGGGGAGTAAAGTTATCCCCATCCTTGTTCATGGTGAAATCTACCCGCAAACGTTCATTAATGCCCAGTTTTTCCTTACTGAGCTTTACCTCAAAGGTCACGGCATTCGTATCCTGGGCTCCTGAAATAAAAGGAACCAAGGCAAAAAAGAATATGAAACTGTTTATATACCCTTTGGGCATTACCAATCCTTTTCAGTTTTTACTTTGACCCCTTTTAGTTTTTGGGCGTCTATTTTCTCCTGTACCTTTTTTTCCTCGTTCTGCATGGCTTCCAAAAGATTTTGGATTTGTTGTTTGCTCAGTTGACTGGGCCGAGGAGGCTGCTCTTGCGGGTTTTCCCCTTGTTCTGGTTGCTTCTTGTTCTCTTCCTTTTGGTTGTCGCCCTGATCTTTTTCATCCTCCTGCTGATCCTGCCCATCCCCCTGATCCTGATCTTTGTTCTGCTGCTGGTCCTTGTTCTGCTCCTCGTTTTGGTCTTTGTTCTCCTGATTTTGATCTTGCTGATCTTTGTTGTCCTGGTTCTGTTGGTTCTGATCCTGTTCCTTTTTAAGAAGTTCCTTGGCCAATGCCAGATTATAGCGGGTCTCCTCGTCCGTGGGATCGTTGCGAAGTGCATTTTTGTACGCCTCTACAGCTTTCTGGTATTCCTTGGACTTCATAAATACATTGCCCATATTATGAAAGGCCCTGTGTTTGTCCGCTTTGTTGTCCGCAAGTTCCCCGGCCTGTTTAAAGCGTCCAAAGGCCTCGCTATAGGATTCCGTATTGTAGTAGGCATTGCCCAAGTTATAGGGTGCAACAACGTTTTCCCCACTTTTGGAAATGGCCCTTCGATAATCCGCTTCCGCAGTAACGAAGTTGTTCTCGGATAATTTTTTGTTGGCCTCCCAGGTTAGGTTCTGGGATTCGTTATAGGCCTCGTCGTCCAAATTTTCCTGGGCCTGGGCCGGCAGGGAAAAAGCAAGAAGGAAACAAAAACAGCTGCCATATCGTATCATGTCCCAATTCATTCCAATCGATTTAATATGCCCTAAAGAAAACAGAAAAAAGGACATGGTCCTTATCATTTAGAAAAATTTAATATTGAAGGCCCTAAACACATTTTGTTATAAAAGTACGCCGTTAGCCATGATCTTCATTGAATAGGTTAAGTCGCTTAAGCCACTTGGTCTTTCGGTCCAGAACAAAAA
>JBCCZF010000035.1:0-11035 GCA_039188035.1 Bacteroidota bacterium
GAATTTTGATATACCCACTGGCAAATACAATAGCATTGGGCGGTGTGGCCATAGGAAGCATAAAGGCACAACTACTGGCCAGGGTAACAGGGATAAGGAGATAGAGCAAGGGAATTTCCAATCCTAGGGCAATCCCCGCCACTACAGGACATAGTAGTGCTACCAGGGCCACATTGCTCATGAGTTCCGTCATAAAGAGCATAAGAAAAATAAGCAGGACGGCCGTAAGCAATACGGAGATATTACTTGTGGCGATACTAGCCGCTACCATATCCACTATACCGCTTACGGACATGCCCTTTGCCAGGGCCAGTCCACCACCAAAAAGGATTAAGATACCCCAGGCCAGTTTAGAGGTATCTTTCCAATGAATCACAAAATCGCCCTTTCCAACATTATAGGGTACTGCGAAGAGCAGAATGGCCGCAAACATGCTTATTAGGGTATCGGTGAGTCCCAGGCCCGGTAGTAATTTGTTGATAACACTTCTGAAAATCCATAGGAATATGGTGATTCCGAAGATAAACAGTACCATTTTTTCCTTTCCGCTAGTAGGCCCCAGTTGGGTAAGCTCGTCCTGGATGACATCCTTGGAGGCCGAAAATTCCAATTGTCCGTTGGGGTACATCCATTTCACCAGCACCCAGTAACTGATTGCAATCATTATGATAGAAAAGGGAAGCCCGATGATCATCCATCGTAAAAAGGATATCTCTATATGATACTCGTTTTCCAACAATCCGATCAATACCGAATTTGGGGGCGTCCCAATGACCGTGGCGATGCCCCCGGCATTGGCGGAAAAAGCGATTCCCAACATAACGCTCAGCGCAAAATTGCGATCCTCCTTGGTAAAGCCGTCGGCATCGTTGGTCAAAAGCCCGATTACGGACATGGCAATGGGCAACATGACTACGGTACTGGCCGTATTGCTGATCCACATGCTTAGGGATCCCGTGGCTATCATAAACCCCAAAACAACCTTGTTGGGCGTGGTTCCTGTAATCTTAATAATAGTTAGGGCAATGCGCTTGTGAAGGTTTACCTTTTCCAAGGCCAACGCCATAACGAACCCCCCGAAAAAAAGAAATACAATAGGGCTGCCATAATTGGCCCCTACATCGGCCATGGGCATCACCTTGAGCAAAGGGAAGAGCAGCAAGGGCAAAAGCGCGGTCACCGAAATGGATACCCCTTCGGTAATCCACCATATGACCATCCAAAGGGCCACGGCAATGACCTTGTCCCCTTGTTGTGATACCAGTTCAAAGGGAAGGCCCAGGAGGAGCATAAAAATAAGAGGCCCCAAAAAAAGTCCCGTTTTTTTGCTGAATGTCATGCTTGGTCGTATACGGCCCAAGCTAGGTTTTTTATTCCGGTTTTAAAAGGAAAAGAATGACATGTGTGGTAGTAATGGTCAATACACTATGGAATCCGATGGGATAGGAGGCAATTCGTACTGTCCATAATCTAGGGTGATACGGCCTTCCGCCAAAGGAACCAGACCCTGTGCAGTGGTGTTCGTGCGGTACAGATATACTTTGTTGAGGTTGGGGAATTCCGGGAATAGGGAAACATACTTTTCCTGGAAGGGCGTATAGGTGAGGTTGAGGTCTCTCAGGTGTTCCAAAGCCGTCAATTTAGCAATGGTTGCCCCGGTGATATCCGTGTTGTCCAGTTTTAATACGGTTAGGTTGGGCAACGCGGCCAATTTATCCAATACCGCATCGGTAATTTGGGTGCCTCCAAGATCCAACACGGCAATTTGTTGGGAAATGGGGCGCAGGATCTCAAAATCGGCATCTGCAAAGTTGGGCTTATTGATGCAGGAAACACTTAGAAAATGGGTGTCTCCGCTAAGCACATCAACATGTATGTTATGCGCCTCAATGGCGGTAATACTATCCTTTTCTGCTTTGGGAATTTCAAGATCCGGATGATCCAATACCACTTTTTTTGGGAAAAATGAGAGAAACAATTCCCTGTCCAGGCCAAAATCACCCAAAGTTCCCTCAAACGGATTACCCTGCGCGATCCAGCTGGCAATCAATTCAATCTCAGCTTTTTCCATTGGGGTCTTGTCCTTGGGGGGCATATGTTCCTCATCCTCTTCGGGCAGGATCAACCGGGCGTACAGTTCACTTTTATCCGGGGTATCCGTCACAATGACGGCTCCATTTTCGCCGCCTTTTAAAATGGCTTCCTTGGTGTGTAGGGACAATCCGCCCTTGGCTTGTTTTGGCCCGTGACAGCTAACACATTTGTTATTTAGTATTGGAGCGATCACCCCTTCATAAAATGGGGTGTCTCGCCAATTCTCGGCATTCAGGACGATGGGTTTCTTTTCAAATACCGGAAAACCCAAGCGGGACTTCACCGAGTTGGGCAGGGGTTCTACCAAATACTCCGAACCGTGGGTAAGATTGCCGCCCAGATGCCCGGTAAAGGAAATCAACAATAGAAAAAGAAGGGACATCCACAGAACCGGGATTTTGTTCAGTGCTTTCAGAAGCGTTTTCTCCCGTAGGTTGTCAAACATAAGAAAGGCAAAGACAGCGGTGGCCATACCCGACCACAAATGCCATTTTACGGAATCAAAGGAAAAACCCTCCCCGGAATAGAGGAGATATCCCGTAATGCAGGCCAATGTGGCACTAAGGGCTCCCCAAAGATAGATTAAAGAAACGACCCTTTTAAATTCCCCTTGTTTCCGATCATAGAACTGTAACAAAATGCCAAGTAGAATAAATCCAATGGGCAAATGAACGATCAAGGGATGAAGACGCCCGATAAGTTGCAGTAGGATATCCAAGATCAGGCCAGGATTTCATGTATGATTTCGCCTTCCACATCCGTTAGCCTAAAATGCCGTCCCTGAAATTCGTAGGTAAACTGTTCGTGATCGAACCCTAAAAGATGTAAAACGGTGGCATGGACATCATGGACGGAGACCCTACCCTCGATTCCGGAGAATCCAATGTCGTCCGTTTTTCCGTGGGAAGCCCCTTTTTTGATTCCGCCACCGGCCATCCACATGGTAAAGGCATCGCCGTGATGATCACGTCCTTTGTAGGCCATTTTTTTGTTCCCCCGATTTTCCTGCATAGGCGTACGTCCAAATTCCCCGCCCCATATAATCAACGTATCGTCCAAAAGCCCGCGCTGCTTTAAATCCAAGATCAAAGCGGTCATGGGCCGATCTATCTCCCGACATTTGTTGCGCAGGCCCAAATCTATAGATCCCGATCGTACGTTGCCGTGAGTGTCCCATCCCCAATCAAAAAGCTGTACAAAACGTACCCCGTCCTCCACAAGTTTCCGGGCCAACAGGCAGTTATTGGCAAAAGATTCCTTACCGGGCGCTACCCCGTACATTTGTTTTATGTGTTCCGGCTCGTTATTTATGTTCATTACCTCTGGTACGGCAATCTGCATGCGGTATGCCATTTCGTATTGGTTGATTCGGGCCAGGATTTCGGGATCCGCATATTTGGTGTACTCTTTTTTGTTTATTGCATTTATGGCCTCGATGGTGCGTCCCTTAAGGTCGCGCGACATGCCCTTGGGGTCTTCTATGTAGAGTACGGGGTCGCCTTGAGATCGGCATTGCACCCCCTGATAGACCGATGGCAAAAAACCACTGCCCCAAACACTTTTTCCGGCATCGGGCGCATTCCCACCGGAAGTAAGCACCACAAAACCGGGCAGGTTCTGGTTTACGGATCCCAGGCCGTAGGTGGCCCAGGCCCCAATACTGGGCCTGCCCAAACGGGGACTCCCGGTATGCATAAAAAGTTGCGCCGGCCCGTGGTTAAACTGATCCGTGTGAACCGCCTTTAGAAAGGCGACCTCGTCCACTACCTTTTTAAAATGGGGCAAAAAATTGGAGACCCAATTCCCGGATTCGCCCTCTTGCTTAAACTCGGCCTGGGGGCCCATAAGTTTGGGCGTACCCTTGATAAATGCAAATTTTTTGCCTTCCAAGAGCGATTGTGGACAGTCCTGGCCATGGTATTTATGCAACTGGGGCTTGTAGTCGAACATTTCCAATTGGGAAGGGGCCCCGGCCATATGCAGATAAATGACCGATTTTACTTTGGGGCCATAGGGAGGTGCCAAGGTAGATAAGGGATTAAGATCGCGCTCGGAAAAGGCCATTGTATTTTGGGGAGCCGGTTTCCGCAACGGATCGCAACCCATAAATATAGAACTTAGGGCCAGGCCGCCCATGCCCTGTGCACAGCTTTTGATAAAGTGCCGCCGGGTTTTGACTTCCGCCTCGCGAACCTGTTTTTCCCGAATTAGTTTTTCAATGCTACTTTTCATTTTATATCGCTGCTAAGTGCTTTTTGTTTTCGATCGACATCCTTCTAACGTCTTAAATCCCACATCTAATTAATCTATTACGTCTTCGTCAAAAACTCGTCCAGATTCATGATGGCATTGGCCACAATGGTAAGCGCGGCGAGTTCCGGTTGGGGATGCTCCGCAAATGATAACAATTCGGCAATGGCGTCCGGATTTTTTCCAAACTCTTCCAGGGACTCGTGGTAGAGTGCTTTTAAGGTTCCCAGGGTTTCCGGGTCAATAGGGGCATAAATGGCCATTTCATAGCTTTGGGAGATACTTTCGTCCAGGTCATCTTCCTTAAAACTGTTTTTTGCCAAATGATAGGCCGCTTCTAGATATACAGGGTCATTTAGGGTAACCAGGGCCTGTAACGGCGTATTGGTTACCGTACGCCGGATCATACATACTTCCCTGCTCCCGGCATCAAAGGTGAGGAAGGAGGGGTAGGGGCTTGTTCGTTTAAGATAGGTATATACCCCTCGTCTGTACCGATCTTCCCCCTTGCTTTCCTGCCACCGATCCCCATTGTATACCGTTTGCCACACGCCTTCCGGTTGCGGCGGCATCACCCCGGGGCCATACATTTTTTTACTCAACAACCCGGAAACGGCCAGGGCCTGGTCGCGGATTTGTTCCGCACCCAAGCGCTGCCTCGGCCCTCGGGCGTATAGCTCGTTTTTGGGGTCTATCCGGTATAGCTCCGGGCTGCTTTCCGAGGATTGCCTGTAGGTACCCGAAAGCAAAATTTCCCGTATTAAGGATTTCAGGCTCCATTGGTGTTCGTTCATAAAACGAAGGGCCAGCCAATCCAACAACGCGGGATGTGAAGGACTGTCCGATTGGGATCCAATGTCCTCCACTGTCGCCACCAGGCCTTGACCAAAAATTTGATGCCATACCCGGTTGACCAAGGTTCTCGCCGTAAGCGGATTTTTTTTGTCCACGATCCATTGGGAAAGCCCAAGCCTATTTTTGGGCCATTCCGGATTCCAGGCGTTCAATGATTGGGGGGTTCCGGGCTGTACCGTATCGGTCTTGGTAAGCCAACTGCCCCGATCAAAAACTTGGGTGGTACGTTTCATATAGTCTGGATTCTCCGCCATAACGGGCACGGAAGCCGTTTGGGTATTCAATACCTCCATAAGATTCTTGGTCACGCCGTTGTACCCAGGCTCCCCTTGCCCAGGAAGGTCTTCCAAAAAGGCTACCCAATATAGGTTCAGGATACCGGCTTTGGGTTTGGCTTTGGGATTAAAACTCTCGATAACCAAATCGGCCTTGCCCTCCATTTTTTGGAACGGAAATTTTTGGGTGACATTGCCCTTGGATTTGTTGATGGTGAATTCGGCAAGGATGGGGCCGTCCAGGCTGCCTTTGCGGATGCGGATGCGTGTTCCGTCGTAATGCGACCTAAAATTAAGATACACATGCCCTGCGCCCTGGGTATACATGTGGGGCATCTTGCAGGAACCCTTGTCCCAGAGAACTACCGAGGCGTGATCGTCATAGGCCCCGTTGACAAAATCCTCAAAAAAATGGGACTTGTACACGGGCTCCGTATACCACATAAAGTTTTTATAGGCTTTGGCCAAAGAATCGGAACCCTGTTTTTGAGCCCAGGTAACGACCTTTTCCACCTTTTTTTGCTGTTCCGGACTATAGAACTTGAGCACCGGGGATTCATTAGGGGTATCCTCATCCCTGCTATTGTTAAAGAAGGCCATGAGTTCAAAATACTCCTTTTGCCGAAAAGGATCGTAGGGATGTCCGTGACACTGCACGCAACCAATAGTTGTGCTTTGCCAAACCTCAAAGGTGGTGTTCGTACGATCGATAACCGTGGCCACCCGAAACTCTTCATCGTCTGTTCCTCCCTCATCATTGTTCATGGTGTTTCTGTGGAAGGCCGTCGCAATGAGCTGATCTAGGGAAGGCTCGGGCAAAAGGTCGCCTGCCAGTTGTTCGATCGTAAATTGGTCGTACGGCATATCGTCATTCAACGCCCGGATTACCCAGTCCCGGTATTCCCAAATATCACGTCCCTTGTCCTTTTCATAGCCCTTGGAATCGGCATAGCGCGCCATATCCAACCACCAACTGGCCCATTTTTCGCCATAACTGGCTTGGGCAAGCAGACTATCCAAAAGTCCTTCGTAGGTTAATTGACCCGCATGGAAACGATCTACAAGACTTCTTTTGGGTGGCAAACCGGCAATGTCCAGGGCGGCACGCCGGGCCAAACTCGTTTTGCCGGCCTCGGCATTGGGACTTAGGCCCTCAGGTTCCAATCGGGCCAAAATAAAGTGGTCAATCGGGGTTTTTGTAAAACCGGTAGGAAATTTTGGTGAAAATCCGGCCTCTTCCGTAATAGCGGGCACAGCCACTTTTTCCGGCAAGGAATAGGCCCAATGTTCCCCCCAAGAGGCCCCTTCCTCAATCCAACGGGTCAAAAGATCGATTTCTTCGTCGGACAGTTTGGGCTTTTCATAGGGCATGCGCAATTCCGGATCCTCCTCGTGCAATCGCTTAATAAACTCACTTCCTGACGCATCCCCCGGAATAATGGCCGGTTTCCCCGATTTGGTCACCGCAAAGGCTTCCTCTTCAAAGAGCAGACTAAACCCGCCGCTTTTCTTTACCCCGCCATGGCAGGTAATGCATTTGTTGTTTAGGATGGGTTTAATTTGAGTGCTGAAATCCACAGGGTCGGAAGATTGGCATGAGCACACCAATGACAGTATAAAAAACCAACCCATAAAACGGGTCGCCTTTACGATGTTTACTAAAATAACCAACTGTCCCCTACCTTTTATTCAAGGAACTACCTTGAGACCATCTCTGTTTTCCCTATAAATATAGGGACTTTCGGGGACTTGAGGGTTAGGGATCCATGCAATAAAACGCAACAAGCCCATAAATGAAAATGAAGGACCAGTAATCCGGACATGAATTTTCCAGAACACCTTTTCCTTATATGTAGCCTAGTTGAATTGAACGACAGTCCGGGTATTTGGTGGAAAAACCGTCCCATTACAGCATTAAGCGACTACTTCCGCAAAAAGGCCCTCGTCGGTCTTGCTCACCTTGGCGACCTTATTTTTGGTAAGTTCCTTTATGGCCTTGTCCCATTTTTTGTTGGATAGTCCAGATTGGGCCTTTAAATCGCCCAAAGGCAGTTTTTCGGCATTTTTTAATAGTGCAAATACCGCTTTGGCGTCCTCATTGGATAAAACGTCCGCGGCGACTCGCCGCTCCGGCCGCATTTGGGGGAAGAAAAGCACTTCCTGGATGGAAACGTTGTTCGTCAGTAGCATGACCAAGCGATCGATTCCGATTCCAATTCCCGAGGTAGGCGGCATACCGTACTCCAGGGCGCGCAAAAAATCCTGATCGATGAACATGGCCTCGTCGTCCCCTTTTTCGGAAAGCCGTAACTGCTCTTCAAAACGTTCCCGTTGGTCTATAGGGTCGTTCAGCTCGGAATAGGCGTTTGCCAATTCCTTGCCATTGACCATCAATTCAAAACGTTCGGTAAGCCCTGGTTTGCTCCTATGTGCCTTGGTCAACGGACTCATTTCTTTGGGATAGTCGGTAATAAAAGTAGGTTGCACATAATGGTGTTCGCATTTTTCCCCAAAGATTTCATCGATGAGCTTGCCTACACCCATGGTCTCATCGACCTCAAGGTCTAAATTTTGGGCTACCTCCCGGAGTTGTACCTCATCCATCCCGGCTACGTCATATCCTGTGTGGGTATTAATGGCCTCCAAAATAGGAACCCTGGGATAAGGGGCCTTAAATTCTATTTCGTTTTCCCCAACGGTAATTTTGGAGCTTCCCGTAGCGTCTTTGGCCACTTTCTCCAACAATTGTTCCGTGGTATCCATCATCCAATGGTAGTCCTTATAGGCGACATACAATTCCATTACGGTAAACTCGGGATTATGGGTACGGTCCATACCCTCATTCCGGAAATCCTTGGAGAACTCGTAAACACCGTCAAAACCTCCTACGATCAAACGCTTTAAATACAGTTCGTTGGCGATCCGGAGATACAGTGGAATGTTTAGGGCGTTGTGATGGGTGAGAAAAGGTCTTGCGGCAGCCCCCCCGGGAATGGGCTGTAAAATAGGGGTTTCCACTTCCAAATACCCACGCTCGTTATAAAATTCGCGGATACTGTTGGTAATCTTGGTACGCTTTACAAAGGTTTCCTTAACGGATGGATTTACCACCAGATCCACATAACGTTGGCGATAGCGCAGTTCGGGATCGTTGAATTCGTCATAGACCTTGCCGTCCGCATCCTTTTTAGGCAAAGGCAGTGGACGGAGCGACTTACTGAGCACGGTAAACGCTTTTACCTTTACCGTTTTTTCGCCCACCTGGGTGGTAAACAATTCGCCTTCCACCCCAATAAAATCCCCTAAGTCGAGCAATTTCTTGAACACTTCATTGTATGGGGTCTTATCCTCGCCCGGACAGATTTCATCCCTGTTGAAATACACCTGAATTCTACCTTCGGAATCTTGTATTTCTGCAAAGGAAGCTTTTCCTTGAACCTTCTTTCGCATTAATCTCCCTGCAATAACCACCTTTTTTCCTTCCTCAAAATCATTTTTAATACTTTGGGAATTGGCATCCACTGGATATAATGCCGCGGGGTAAGGATCGATTCCTATTTCCCTTAACTTGGAAAGTTTCTCACGTCGTACGATTTCCTGCTCTGAAAGTTGCATGCGCTCTGGATTAAGGCTGCAAATATAGCCTCTTTAGGCCAATCTTCAATGGGAGGCATCCCATAGAGAGCTCGGTTATCTAGGGCCGATTATCGGCATAATTGGGAATATAGGAATTACCGTTCAGAATAGCTTCCATATCCTTTTCCAACGACTTTTTTGGACTTTCCACAATCCGGTTGATTTCCTTACCATCCATTAAAAATACCAAAGTGGGTACCTTAATGATGTTTTTGCCCTGTTCTTCACCCCCGGGACTTCTTTTATACCACCCCTTTCTGCGGTCCAAGGCTATGATGTCCAAACGCTCCATAGGGAAACGGGCCTCTTCCAGGATTTTTATGATTCGAGGAACTTCGCGCCTGCTGTCCCCGCACCAGGTGCCCAGGAATAACTGTAATCTACATTGGGCCAATGTATCGGTAAACTGATTTACCAGTCTATCATCTACTTCATAATCCTTGTAACCTTGCGCATACCATGATTTATAGGATTCGTGCGCAAACGCTTCCAGGGATAGCTTTCCCAAAAGGAAGGATTTCCCATTTTCCGGGGTTATTTCCAGATTTTGACCGTTTAAGGAGATTCCGATTGCGGTTAACATAATACATAGGGTTGTCTTCATGATGTATCCAACGTTTTTTAAATTACCGTTCGAAAATCATGGAACCTAGGAGGCAATCAAAGAAAACGAGGTTGGAAATAAGGTCTAGACCCGGGGTGGATTTTACGTTTACTTTTCAAAAAGAACTTTAAGATCCGCTCTTTTGGAGACATCTAATTTCTTGTATAGGTTGTTGATGTGGGTCTTTACCGTACTTAGGCTAATGAACAGCTCGGCGGCGATCTCCTTGTTGGTCTTTTCCTGTAGGATGCGCTCCAAAACTTCTTTTTCCTGATAGGTGAGCTTTTGGGAGACTTTGCTTTTTGTGTCCTTGGCGGATTGCCTTTTTAGCATCCACAAATAAAGGTTGATGGATAGGGAAATCAAAAGGGCTAGCCCTAGGATTCCTATCCAGGGGAAGGATCCTTTGGGGTTAGTAGTTCCCGATTTTAAGTCCATCGCCAATTCCTTTTCATAAAGCAGGGCATAGTCCGTTTCGGGATAGCGGTTTTGCAAACGGGTAAGAAGATCGGTATAAAAAGGATTACTCGTAAGATCTTTTAGGTAGTATGGATAGGTTTCATTGCGCCGATCGGACAAAAAATCATACACATAGAGTGCTGTTAGGGGTTCCTTGCCTGTGGTCGCAAAATCCTGTAGGGCGGCAAACCATTTTTCCGAATGGATTTTTGTATGGGCCGCACTGTTAAAGGCATTAAAATCCACTATCATGGCCTCTATTAGCGCCTCAATTTCCATAATATCATTGGAAGCGGGGTTGGTGGAGGTGATTTGACAAAAGCTGCTTCCGTCCATGGATTTCGGGAAATCCAAGGTATCCGAATTTTTGGCAATAAAAAGTATGCTTTGGTTATAATCACAAACCCCTAGGATATGCGTCTTTTCAATAGATCCCGTTTCACAGCCGTCCGTGTGCAATCGATATATGCGATTTCCCTCCGGGAGATTGATCCCTTCAAAACGGAATCGACCCAAGGAGTCCACTTCGGTCTTTCGGATAATCTGATCCGAATAGATTCGGGAGAGCTTTCTATAATCCGATATATAGGAAAGGTACACGGTTTTGCCCTCCCCGGGATTGATCTGTCCTGTAAGCCGGTATTGTCCATGGCCCTCTACGATCATGCCCAGCATACCGATCAGAAAAAAAAGAAAACGTACTTGCATTGCCCTCAAAAATACGGGTTTTACGTAACAAACTTGGATAAATTGCGTCCCATAGGTACATCAATCAAAACGAGTTAAAATGGGTTGTTTTCGGGTCGTCTTGGCCATACTTTTCCCGCCCTTGGCCGTATTGGACCAGGGCTGCGGATCTATC
>JBCCZF010000036.1:0-11000 GCA_039188035.1 Bacteroidota bacterium
AAAAATTTGATTTTCAAAACATTAATCACCCTGCATTAATCGAATTCAGGTCTCTGGAATATTTCCCATTTACGGTTTCCTGCGACTAATCCAGCCCGTTTCCTTATACGGCCCTATCTTCTTTCGGTATTCGGCAATAAGGTCTTCAAATTGTTTGACCAATTCCGGGTGGGAATCATACACATTGGTGGTTTGGGCCAAATCATTTTCCAGATTGTACAGTTGCGCCGGAGGGGCGTCGGGTTTTACCCGCCCGTTTTCAACATCGCTGTTTATAAATTGGGTGACGGGCTGGGTATATTCCCCACTATACAAATGATTCCCCGGTTCTTTCCCCTGAAATCCGCCTTCTCCTTGGGCCGGGATATAGACCCAATTCCCCTTACGGGCGGTTAAATGACTTGAATTATTTGGGGAAATGATCAGGGTTTCCCGAACCGGGTTTTGAGGAGTACCCACAAAACTTTCCAATTGATCCAAGGCATCCGGAGCATCCCCTTCCAAAAGGGTTTGCCCGGTTAGCGTGGCAAAAGTGGGCAACAAATCGATTTGGCTTATGAGCTGGTCGGATGTGCTATTTGCCGGAATCTTTCCAGGCCAACGGGCAATCAAGGGAATGCGATGTCCTCCTTCCCAGGCCCCGAATTTAAACCCGAGCAAATCCCCATTGATGCGATGCCCATCCTTCCAGGCATCCTGCCCGCCTTGGTTGAACATGCCCCCATTATCACTGGTAAAAATGACCAAGGTGTTCTCTTTTTCCCCGATCGCTTCCAGGGTATTGAGCACCTCACCCACGATCCAGTCCAATTCATGAACAAAATCGCCATACCGACCGCATTGGCTCGTACCCTGAAACTGGGGTGCCGGGGTAAAAGGATGATGGACATTGGTCGTGGCCATGTACATGAAAAAGGGGTTTTCCCCATTTTTCTTTTGGTTTTTCAGCCATTCCACGGCCTTGTTCTTCAAGGTGGTCCCTACTTGCTCATCCTTGTACAATTGGTGGGCCGTCTTTGCCCCGGCAATGGCCTTATAGCCTCCTTTTTCCGGCCATTTCTCCGTATACTCGTTGAACCCTTTTACAAAGGGGTCGCCTGGGTCGTATCCTACCACGGAGTGGTTTTCCACATAGATAAAGGGTGGGCCGCTGTTTACAATAGGTATCCCAAAATAATAGTCAAACCCGGTTTCCAGCGGGCCTGGTTTTAAGGGTTTGTTCCAATCTGGTTTTGCTTCGGTAAATCCCAAATGCCATTTCCCGATACATGCGGTGGCATAGCCCGCATCACTAAGGACCGAGGCCAAGGTAGCCTTTGACGTATCCACAATAAGGGGGCTGTTCATCCCACAGGCCCCCCATAAATTTCTTCGTAAGGGGTACCGACCCGTCATCAATCCGTACCGGGAGGGCGAACATACCGCAGAAGCGGAATGGGCATCGGTAAAAATGCGCCCCTCGGCGGCCAACTGGTCAATGTTCGGGGTTTGTACTTTGGTAGCCCCATAACATCCCAAATCGCCATACCCCAGATCGTCCACATTGATAAGGATAATATTGGGTTTGCCCGTTTCCAAGGGAGGAGGTGTTCCCTTCTTTGGTCCGCACCCGTAAAATCCTAAGAGCATTGCAAATACTACTGCTACATTCTTCATCATCATTTTGTATTGAACTTGTTAAAACCAGTCGCTATGTAATCCACGTCTCCTGTTCCTTTACTGCTTTTGGCGGATTCTTAGAGCCTGTTATTCCATTTTCATTTTCTTCCGAAGCCTTTGCTCGGAGTCCTCGTCCCAATACCCACATTCCAACCGAAGAAATACCGAAGTATACGGAATCGTAAGGTTGGTCTTTAATACCAGGACGCTAAAGGTATTGGCGGATTCGTCCACTTGGGCTATCAGGTCCTCATGTGCTATTTTGTTCACTTTCTTCCCTTCCAATAGCCGATCCAACCTTGTTTTATAGTCTTTGATTCCTTTAGCATCCGCTTCTGGAACAAAATCGATTTCCTTATCCAGAAAGACTACTGGAAAAATATGGGGGGCCTGGTCAATGGCATTCAATACCGTATTCACCACATCCAATTGATTTTCGCCCGTAACCACCGTTTTTATGGCCGGATTGCTTTGGAGGGGATAAGCGGCATCCACGACCAATATCCAGTTTCGATGGCCCAGGATACCCACCTGTTCTTTTAGTTCCGTTTTCCAGTCATCCGTTCCGGATTGTGCCCTTACAATCCCGCCAAACAAGATTAAAGTAACTACGCTAAGGGCAATATATTGGTGTTCCATGGTATGGGTTTTTAATGATATTCGGTAGTATTTTGATGCAATTGAACATTATTTGGTCTTTCTACGCACTTCATCAAAATCCCAAATGTCCTTATTGGACATTTCCTGTTTTAATTTGCGATATTCCTTTTCTTGTTTTTTGGACAGTGTATTGACGTCCAGCGGGTTTTCCTCCCATTTATCCGTAGCCATTTCAAAGAACCGACCGTCTGAATACAGCTTGTAATCAGCTGTCCTAGCAAAACAACCGTTATTTTTGTTTAGCTGTTTGGTTCTGGGGTAGTAATGCACAAAAACATTTTTGCGGGGTTTGTGCCCTTTGCCATTGAGAACATTCAGAAAGGACTGTCCATCGGTATCCCCAGGGATGGGCAACCCAGCTGCCTGCGCAAAGGTGGGTACAAAATCACTAAATTCTATCAGCGTATTGGTTACTACGTTCCTTTGCCCACCGGCAGGCCATTGCGCTACCAAAGGCACATGGCTGCCATTATCCTTTAAATTGCCTTTTCCACCTTTGTAGGCTCCTGTTTGGGTGTACGAAGTAATGGCGGTATGTGTTCCGTTGTCGCCTGTAAATAACAATAGGGTGTTCTCGGCAATCCCTTTGGATTTAAGCTGCGCCCTAATTTTACCCACGATCTTATCCGTATACTCCACCATATCCTTAAAATACCGCGTATCCCTTTCAAGGCGTCTTTCCGGATTTTTCCATTCCGGGGAATCCGGTGTGGGATTAAATGGACTATGTACCAAAAGCATGGGATAATAGACAAAAAAGGGCGTTTGGTGGTTACGGTCTATAAAGTCAAGAATGTAATTGGAGACAATATCAGGACCATAGTCATCAATAGTTGTTTCAAGCCTTTTCCCATTTTGTTCAATTACCGGATGGGCATATCGATTCCCCTTTTCAGCAATCTGCCATAGGCAGTATTCATCAAAACCAAAGTGGTAGGGCCTGTTTTTATCCGTATATCCGGGCTCCTTGCCATCCCTGCCATTGAGTTGCCACTTTCCCGAGATCAGGGTCTTATACCCCGCTTCCTGCAAGAGATGGCCAAATGTTCTTTCCTTGGGATCCAGATATCCAAAGTCGATATAGTTCCTAAAATTGTATTTGCCGGTCATTATCTTTACCCTGGATGGCGTACACAGCGGTTGGGAATAACTATTGGTAAAGCGAACGCCCTGGGCTGCCATTTCATCCAGTACCGGGGTACTATACGATGTTGAGCCGTTGGATCCCAAACATTCATAGCCCATATCATCCGCCATAATAAGAATGATATTGGGTCTTGTTTCCGTTACTTTTTTATGCGCTTTTTGACCATGTCCCTGTTGGTATAGTACGATAGAGAAAACGAGAAATAGCAGGGAATACCTGGGTACACTACAAATTTCACTGCTCTTTGTTTTGACCTCCCTTAATCCCTCCGCCACTGGCGTGAGGGAAACTCCTCCCCGCCAGAGGCGGGATGTTGGGTGGGGTCTTCGAACGAAAATGAACTCCCAAATTCCACCATTGATTCTAAAAAGTGAAATTTGTCGTACACCCGAATACCTTACCGGGTTCTTATAGTTATGTTGCTGTGTTGACTGCATGGTGCTATCTATTTATTGTTTGTTGCAGTGATTTGAACTTTTTCGTATCGGCTAAAAAATTTAAATCACTTCATTGTACGGAATTGCAACTCCTCCTGTTGAATTCTGAGATCAAGATTGTTTCGTATTTGCTGCAGTTCCCTTTCATATTCAGGGTAGTTCGCCAGATTTACGAATTGAAGGGGATCTTTCTCCATATCATAAAGTTCTTCCGAACCGTCTTGGTAACGCATATATGCAAAATCAGCTTCCCGTAAGGCAATACCTTTGTCTCCTCCAACCATCGAAATCGCTCCCGACTTTACGGAGCTGTTAAGATCCTGGAGTACCGGGAGCAAATTTGTTCCCTGCACAGTTTCTGGAATGGATATCCCTGCCCAACTTGCAAGTGTGGGGTAGATATCCAGTAATTCTACAAAGGCATCCGTTTTTCCCGTTTCCATTCCAGGTATTGAAATGATCAATGGTACCCGGGTGATATCCTCGTGCAGATTTGATTTTAGCCAAAAGGTGTGTTCCCCGAGGTGATAACCATGATCACTTAAAAACACAATTGCGGTACTTTCGCGCAGGCCCAAGCGTTCCAATTCCTCAAGAATGCGCCCCACTTGATCGTCCATGAAGGTCACCGTGGCGTAATAGGCCGCCCACATTCTTTTCTGGTTATCCGTATACTTGCCTATAGGATCGGTAGCATTCGTTTTCTTCGGCCTTCCCATAGGAGGAATATCATCAATATCATGGGCAACGACCTTAGGCAGTTGAATGTCCTCCCAAGGATACCTATCAAAGTAGGGTTTAGGGGCCACGGAGGGATAATGGGGCCGCACAAATCCCGTGGCTATAAAAAAAGGCTTGTCCTTATTCTTACGCAACAATTCAATGGTTTTATCGGCGGTCTTATAATCAGGCTGATCCGATCCGTCCCCTTCGTAGTTGACCGAGACGGACCAACGATGCGGCATCCGTGTAGATTGGCGCCCTTCCAGTTCCGTAGTAAAAATATTGAGGTTTAGGCAGGCATAGTCCCCAGGGGTACCCGCTTCCAGTCCGGCCGAATTATATCTTTCCGTCCACGAGGAAACCACATCCTTGCCATCGGTTCCCGCTATGATATCCCCGGGCACGAGCATGTGGAATATTTTGCCTACCCGGGCCGTATGCCAACCCTTGTCCTTAAAATGTTCCCCAAGGGTAATACCCGTATTGCCCTGATAACGGCTATACATAAAGGAAGTCCGGGAAGGGGCGCATACCACACCCTGGCAATAGGCGCGGTTGAACACGACACCTTCACGGGCCAGTTTGTCAATATTTGGGGTTTTGCAAACCATGTTCCCATAGCATCCAAGGACATTTGCCTTTAAATCGTCCGAAACGATAAAAAGTACATTCTTAATCCTTGCATCTGGACTTTTGCTAGCGGTTTGGGCCACTACTTTCCCGTTTCCAAGAGGCATAAGCAATACACCCATTGCGATGATACATTTAATGTGTAGGCCAGTTCCCCGCCTTTCTTTTTTCTTCACATGTATACTTTTTAGTTGTCCGTTCCCTTGCTGGACACATTTGATCTTTTTGAGTCCATTGTGTAAGGGGTTATCAAAAACGCTGGCGCCCAATTGAACCATTAGCCTTGTTTTAGCTTGCCATTAAACCTATAGGTTTCCCCCTTGACGGTATCAAACACGATGGTTTTATCGCCATATCTGATCGTACATTCTTTACCTGCTTTTGATTTCACGGCAAGCGCATCCAATTTTCCATTTTTCCAACTGAAGGACAGTTCAAATCCCCCTCGGGCACAGACCCCAGTAAGGGAACCCTCCCCTAAATTGGACGGCAATGCGGGCAAAATAGCAATACTGCCCAAATGGCTTTGAACCAACAATTCCACAATGCCCGCGGTTCCTCCAAAGTTGCCATCAATTTGAAAGGGAGGATGTGCGTCGAACAAATTGGGATAGGAACCGCCTTTGGATTTTCTATCTGGATGCTCGGCCGGGCTCAATAGGTTATGGATCAGGGTGTAGGCGCGATCTCCATCCAGAAAGCGGGCCCAGAAGTTTATCTTAGCCGCCAAACTCCATCCGGTTCCCCGATCTCCACGGAAGAGGAGGGATTGTTTGGCCGCTTTCATCACCTCCGGGGTATCCTTCCAATTAATGTCCTTTCCGGGATGTACGGCCCATAAGTGGGAGACATGCCGATGTTTTTCATTGGGATCGTCCTTGTCCTGCAGCCATTCCTGCAATTGACCATGTTTTCCTATTTGATTGGGTGCCATTTGGGGGAATTGTGCTCTCAACTTGGTTATGAACCCATCGTCTTGGCCAAGAATTTCCGCTGCTTCAATACAAATCCGGAACAGGGAGCGGATAATCTGGTGATCCATGGTGGGGCCCGCTACCAAACCGCCTATTTCCGGGGAATTGGATGGGGAACTGACCAACCACCCCGTTTTGGGGTCTTGTACCAGAAAATCACTGTAAAACTGGGCCGATCCCTGTATTACGGGGTATTGCTCCCTGAGAAAATCCAGGTCTTGGGTAAACAAATAATGTTCCCAAATATGGTGGGTTACCCAGCCCGATCCCCCTACCCAAGTTCCAATTGACGTGAGGTTTATTGGGGCCGTGCCCCGCCAAATATCCGTGTTGTGGTGCAAGGCCCACCCGTCTGCATTATAATGTTCCTTGGCCACAATTTCCCCTGTAACCGCACATTCGTTTATCAACCTCAGAAAGGGTTCGTGACAGTCGGAGAGGTTGGTCACTTCTGCCGGCCAGTAGTTCATTTCCGCATTGATGTTTGTGGTGTACTTACTTTTCCAGGCCGGATTAAGGTCTTTGTTCCATATGCCCTGAAGATTGGCCGGTTGGGTACCCTCCCTACTTGAGGAAATCAATAGATAGCGACCGTACTGTACGTACAGGGCCAATAATTGGGGGTCTTCCGGATTTTTCCAAAATTGAAGGATACGCTCGTCGGTCGGCAACTGGGTACGACTATTTCCTTGAAAGTTGATCTTGAACCTATGAAACAAGGACTGGTATTCCTGAACGTGATTGTGTTTTACCACATCATATTGCAATTCCTTAAATTTTGTCAATGCCATCTTGATGTCCCTGGAAGGATTCCCGCTGACATCCTGAAAATTCACAAAGTTGGTATGGGCGGCGACAAAAACGGTCGCTGTGGTAGCTCCCTTGACCTGAATATCCTTGTAGGTGGTCAACAGTTTCCCATCGGTAAGTACGCGCAATCCGGCAATACCGTGCAATACGCTTTCTTCCGGTTGGTCCGGGAAAAAACGCTGCGGTTCCTCAGCAGGTTTTACCACTAAGGTCTGTGTACCATTCTCGGATACCAAAGACTTTTGGAGATGTCTGGAATCCAGGAATACGCTAAAATCAAGAGCAGCTTTCCTATCCGCTTTTAGATGGATGGCGATCAGCTGATCGGGTTCACTTACAAGGGTTTCTCTGCTAAATTGAACGCCATTTGCCCGGTAGCTAACCCGGGATACCGCTTGTTCGATGTCCAGCACCCGGGTATAATCGGAATAATTTTCATGTCTTGGGAAATTGATAATCAAGTCCCCAAAGGGCTGATAGGCCATTAAGGAGCGCGGCGTACTCATAAAATCCGTTTCCATTAGGGCCATGGCCTCCTTTTGCCTTCCTTCAAAAAGAAGTTTACGGATTTCTGCCAAGTGTTTATGGGCCCCTTGCCGCGCATAGGAACGCGGTTTTCCCGTCCATAAGGTTTCTTCATTGAATTGGATATGCTCCTGCCCCACCGTACCATAGACCATAGCTCCCAACCGTCCATTTCCCAGGGGTAAGGCCTCCGTCCATTCCTTTGCCGGTTCGTCATAAAAAAGACGTAAATCCGATTGTGCCATTATCCCAATGGAAAAGAGTGCAAAAAAGGCAACGAGCATCCCCTTGTAGAAGGATCCCATTTTCAATATGCCTTGCCGTACAATGGGCAAATAGCCGGTATTGCCTAGTTTTGTTGGTATTTGGAGGGCTGTTAAACCGTGCTCGAACAACTTTTTCATTCCCCCCATTGCATATCCCCATTTTCAATGCTCCAATCGTTGCCAAAATAGCCGGCCGCTTTAATCCCATCAAACCCCGTATCCATCATTTCAGGGGAAAACAGCATAAAATCCGGGAAACCGGTCCCCGATACAAAATAGCGATTGGGCGTAACGGCCCGGAAGCCTTCCTTTCCAGTTCCGCAGACCACACCCACCGCCGCCTGGGCACTATCGTTTCTGGGACGAATAAAATAGGTACCCCAATGGGACCCTTTTAGGGTTTTATCCCCTACGCGTATTTCGTTTCGTTTTACCTGGATCGGGCTGTCCTGAAGCAGCAGACGCCATGCCCCGTTGGTGGAGGCATTTCCATACAGGATCACCGACCGGTCCGGGTACTTTTTAAGGTCAAAGGCCGTATCGGGAATCACATCAATGGAACCATTTCCACGGTAGTAAAAGGTTTCGGCGTCAAAACGGGCCTTGTTATAGGCCCAAGTATTCTCCATTTTATTGCCCTCGGTACCATACACAAAAATCATATTGTGGTTAAAAGCCTCCTTGAAGTTGCCATAACGCTCGGGGTTCTTTTCATAGGTATTCCGAGGCCGGGGCCGTATGGTCCAAGTACCCTTTTCCTTTCCGAACCATATTTCCCCATGGTTGCCCAGGGCATCCATGCCGTCAAAGGTTTTACCATCCACCGTTATGTTCAGGGTATCTGTACCGGCACAGTGCGCTAGGTCTAGCTTGAACATCTTTAGATTTTCCGTGGATATTCCCATAGATCGGTTTTTGAGGACCTTATCCGGTTCCTTGCGCCTTTCCCTGCGGGTAAGGGTAGTCTGATCTAACTTTAGGCCGGAAAACACATAGGGAATTTCCTGTTGATATAGGGTTACGAACCTGCTTTTGGCCGAAACGCCAGGGCTCGCCGTACGAAACTCCAGGGTATCTACCTCACTATTCTTCTTGACCGTATGCCAGATAAAATAATCGAAAATAGGCTTCTTATCAATCCCGAACCAATGGCCGGCATCGGGTTCCTCATAATAAGCAAAATCCGGATGGAATTCGGCCAGGTGTTTTTTCATAAATCGGGCCTGGGTTACCGGTACATTATTGTCCGCGTCACCATGCAGAATGTAGATTCCCAAATGGAGATAATTTCGTGATAACTCCAGGGTATTGCTGGAATTGCTGGCCCTAATAAACACTTGCTGTAGCGGATCCGGATCGGTCAATTCTCTTTTGCCCCCATAGGAAAAGAACGAATACCATCCCGCAACAGGAGCTATTGCCGCCCATTTGCCCGGAAAGACGGCCCCAAGTTGCCATGAGCCATGCCCCCCCATGGAATGACCTGTAAGATAGGTACGGTACGGATCTGTATTGTACCGCTTTTCTGCAATTTCCTGTACCTCCATGGCATCCCAACGCCCCCAATCCTCCCAATCAAAACCAAATTCCCGGCGATTGGTAGGAGCGATTACGTGGCCCCAGTCTTTATTTTTATAGGATCCCGCCTGACCAATGCCCTTAACCCCGGCACCATGGACCGATAGGAACATCGCGGGGGTTTCCCCCTCCGGGATATTCCCTTCCCGGACACCATAGTATTGTACACTACCATCGATTTTGGAGATAAAGGTACGTTTGTAGTTCTTCTTGGGATCTTTGACATCGTAGGTCACCTCGGTTTGATCCAATAGTCTTTTGCCCTGGAACAGTTTCAGGGACACCTGTACCTTCCCTATTTCGGAGGCATTGTCCCACAGCGAATAGGGAACCTTACGCGTAAACATGGGCATAATATCGGGAATGTTATAGCTGGTGGATTTCCCATTTAGAGTTGCCTCTATACGCAGGTTTCGTTGGTATCGGGAAGCGGTGTTGATAATCCGTATGGCGGCTATTTTGGAATCGTTTTCGTTCGTAATCAAATCGGGCAGGGTCATGTCCCTTGTAGTAAAAGACAGCTCCTTTGCCACGGGAAGCAAGCCTATTTTCACCTTTCCCCTGGATCCCTTGATCAAAAAGGTATTTCTTCCTTTTTTTAAGGTAACCGGGTGCAATACCCACTGCTTAAGATAGACATCGCCCCCGCGCGGAACGTCGTTCACAAATACTTCGCCATGTCCGGAAATATCAAGAACCCTTTTTTGCGTCTTAGGGGAATCATAGGTGAGATACAGGTATCCTCCCCGTAATTTGAAATCTTCGAATATCCCCTCTTCATTGACCTGGATGGGTTCCCATTGGCGTAGACTATCCCTTTGATCGGTACCCCAGGACGCTCCAGCTTTTGGGGCTTTAAACGTGCCTCGGGTCCATTCATAATAAATGGTATCGGCAAAAATGGCCGATCTTCCCCGTCTACCTTCCGGGCCAATGACCAAACCTTTTGTTATGGAAATGGTGTCTTGGGCCAGGGCCGTTTGAAAGGCGATTGCGAAGATGGCCAAAAGGCGGAATGTCGTCGTCATTTTTCTCATAAAATCATGTTCTTTAAAGGCTATTAAATTCGTTTTCAAGCCGTTCCATCTTTTCCCCCTTAAAATCGGCATACAAACACATGCACGACCACGGCAATCCGTACTGCACATCTTATTTTTTACAGGGGTTCTTTTCAAGAACGGGATAATGCGGTCACGGGCTCGGATTTTTGAATCAGGGATTGGATTGTACAATTTCTTCCCGGGAACCCCAAGTACACACCCCGGCCTTTTGGGCCCACTGTTTCCATAACATTTCAAGTTCTATCACTTTATCGGGCATGGTATCCGATAGGTCGTTCATTTCACTTCTATCCCCTTTTAAGTCATACAATTCCCAATTGTACTCGGAATCCTTGGCCCATTTGGAAACCAATTTGTACTCCCCCAAGCGTATGGCCTTGTTCCCTTCATGTTCCCAAAACAGGGGTCTTTCTTCCATGGAATTCCCGTTAAAACTGGAAACCAGACTTTGGCCCTCCAGGGGAATAATCGTATTTCCCTTATAGGTATTGGGGTAAGAAGCCCCGGCCACATCAATACAGGTAGCCATA
>JBCCZF010000037.1:0-10913 GCA_039188035.1 Bacteroidota bacterium
CAGCACATATGGGAATTGTCGTTTTTTCCCGATATTTGCAAAGCTTTATATGACACAAAACCAGCTCATAATGGTATTGCGGCTACACATTCATATTACTTCGCATCTTAGGGCCATGTGGTAACCGGTTTCCTGTATTAATCTTGCCCGGAAGTCGGGTACGACTTTCAAAAATCTACAATTCACTTCTTGTTTCACTTCAAAATTCCAGAAAAATGTCAACTTTGGATACAACTTCACTACAATTGCCTAAGGAGAACCCCGGGGCCGAAGATTTTTTACCCTTGTTGGGTACGGACTACGTAGAACTCTACGTGGGCAATGCCAAACAGGCCGCCCATTATTATATGGCGGCATGGGGATTTCAACCCTTGGCCTACGCCGGATTGGAAACGGGATTAAAGGATAAGGTCTCCTATGTTTTGGTACAGGATAAGATACGTTTGGTCCTTACTTCGCCCTTGGTTCCCGGAGGGGAGATAAACAAACATATAGATGCCCATGGGGACGGGGTAAAGGTCATAGCACTTTGGGTGGACAATGCCGCCCGTAGTTACCAAGAGACCACCGAAAGGGGTGCCCAGGGCTATTTTGCCCCCAAGACCCTTACCGATGAAAATGGTGAGGTGGTACTTTCCGCCATACATACCTATGGAGAAACCCTCCACGTTTTTGTGGAAAGAACCAACTATACAGGGGTCTTCATGCCAGGTTTTAGGCCTTGGAACCCACACTATGCCCCAGAAGATGTGGGCCTTAAATACATTGATCATATGGTGGGCAATGTGGGCTGGAACGAAATGGACAAATGGTGCAGGTTCTACGCGGAGGTCATGGGGTTTGCCCAACTGGTATCTTTTGACGATAAAGATATTTCCACCGAATATACGGCGTTGATGAGCAAGGTGATGAGCAATGGCAATGGACGGATCAAGTTTCCCATTAACGAACCGGCAGAGGGTCGAAAAAAATCGCAGATTGAGGAATATATCGCGTTCTACAACGGGGCAGGGGTGCAGCACATGGCCCTTGCTACGGATAACATTATCCGAACGGTTACCGCCCTACGGAACCGGGGCGTGGAATTTCTGACCGTTCCGGCCAGCTATTATGAGGAGGTCGTAGATCGGGTGGGCCAGATCGATGAGGACTTGGCCCCATTAAAAGACCTGGGAATCCTAGTAGATCGTGATGATGAAGGTTATTTGTTGCAGATTTTTACCAAGCCTATTTTGGATCGGCCCACCCTGTTCATAGAGATTATCCAACGCAAAGGGGCAAAATCCTTTGGGAAGGGAAATTTTAAGGCACTTTTTGAGGCCATTGAACGGGAACAACAGTCCAGGGGAACCTTGTAGACCCCCCTTTTTCTTAATACTATCCCAATTTGAAATCCCCAATATTAATAACTGTTAAGGTTATAGTTAAAGTACGTTAAAACTGACATTCGCTTAAAATCATGTCTTAAATTTGTTGGCGTAAGGGGTGGTTCCCTTACAACTTTAAGTATTGGTTTTTCATAATTTAAAGTTTGGTTGGTTATTTAGGAAAAGCCCCGGTATCTTCACCGGGGCTTTTTTTGCACAATACTTTGGAATAAATTTTGTTTAAGTAATGGTTACTGGGCCTGGAAGTAAGGCCATTTTAGTAATTTTACCCTAACAATACGTTATGAGAAAACTTGTAGTTCTCCTTTTTCTCTTCTCAGGTTTATGTGTAACCGCTCAAAATAGGGATACCGCCTTTAAATCCGGCGAATGGCTAAAGTTTAGGGTGCACTATGGATGGTTTAACGCCAGCTATGCCACGCTTCAGGTTAAGTCCGATAGAATAAATGGAGTCCCGGTCCACCATGTTGTGGGAAAAGGGCAGACTACAGGTTTTGCCAGTTTGTTCTTTAAGGTCGATGACACCTATGAAAGCTATTTCGACAAGATAAACGGCAAACCGTATCGCTTTATTCGAAAAATCGATGAGGGCGGATATACCAAGGACGTGGAAATCAATTTTGATCACCAGAACGACCAGGCCATCCTAAACGATAAAAAGAACAAGAAAAAACTTAATTTTACCTTTCAGGACAGTATTCAGGATTTGATATCCGCCTTTTACTTTCTTCGTAACCATTACAGCGCGGAAGATTTGGTCAAAGGCAAGGACATCACGCTAAAAATGCTTTTTGATGATGATGGGGTGTTTAACTTTAAGTTGAGGTATTTGGGAACAGAGGTGCTCAGGACCAAGTTTGGAAAGGTGGAGTGTTATAAGTTTAGGCCCTTTGTACAATCCGGAAGGGTCTTTAAGGAACAGGAAAGTCTATCACTTTGGGTTTCCGCGGACAGGAACAGAATACCGATACGAATAAAGGCCGATTTGGCCGTGGGCTCCATTAAGGCCGATTTGGACGGGTACAATGGACTGAAACATCAGTTTAAAATCATAATGGATTAGCCAACCCATGGACAAAAAGGAGCGGATCGCGTCCCAAATCTCAAAACTTGAAGAAAAATACAAAGACTCCGGGCAAGATATAAGCTCCTACTTGGATGGCCTCCTCTACCAACGTTATCTTACCTATTGGGATTATATCCATTTGGACACGCTTCTTAGCATACAGGTTCCCAGGACCTATTTCCCCGATGAGGAAATCTTTATCATGTACCATCAGATTACGGAGCTTTACTTTAAGCTCATTTTACATGAGCAAAAGCAAATTGTGGACGATAAGACCCAGAACCTAAAATTTTTTGTAGAAAAAACCCGAAGAATAAACAGTTATTACAAGGCCCTTATATCTTCTTTTAGTATCATGATAAAGGGTATGGAGCGGGAGCAGTTCCTACAATATAGAATGGCCCTGTTGCCGGCCAGTGGATTCCAGTCCGCCCAATATCGTATGATAGAGATCTATGCCACGCCCCTGGAAAACCTGGTGCACCAGACGGAACGGGAGCATTTTGCAGAAGGGTATTCCATCGAAGAACTCTATGAACACATCTATTGGAAAAAAGGGGCTACAGACCTGGCCACCGGGGAGAAGACATTGACCCTTAAACAATTTGAGTACCGCTATACCCCCAGGTTAATCCGTATTGCCAAGCAATTGCAGAACACTACGATCTACGACAAATACCTCCAGCTTCCGGATAAGATCAAGGATAATAAAGAGTTGGTCAAGGCGTTAAAAACATTGGACATGAACGCCAATGTCAATTGGCCCTTAATGCATATGGGATCGGCCTATAGGTATCTGGGAAGGGATAAGGAAGAGGTAAATGCCACAGGGGGCACCAATTGGAAGGATTATTTGCCCCCAAGTTTTCAGAAAGTGGTATTTTTTCCGGAGCTTTATACCGAGCAAGAGTTGAACGATTGGGGCAAAGAATGGGTAGACCATATTTTTAATCCAGAGAAAACGGACAAATAAACATGCGCATTTTTTGGGGCTTGGGATTATTGCTTATGGGGCTATTGGCATGCAAGGACGATAAACCGATGCAACAAAAGACTTCGCCAGAGCAGGCTGAAATGGCCCAATTAGAAACAACGGAACCGGTTAAGCAATTTGGTTTTGATCTTTCCAACTTCAAGGTACAACAGGATACCGTGAAAAGGGGCGACAGTTTTGGGGAAATTATGCTTCAAAATAAGGTAGATTACCCTAAGATCGCCAAGGTTTCGGAAGATTTCAGGGATACATTCGATGTGCGCAGGATACGGGTAGGAAAGCCTTATTTAATCCTAAAATCCAAGGATACCACGGAAAAGGCCCAGGTGTTCATTTATGAAAATGACCGCATTAACTATACCGTGGTGGACCTTAGGGACAGCGTTGTGGCCTATAAGGACAGAAAGCAAGTAAAATACGTGGAACGGGAAGCTTCCGGGATAATTGAGACTTCCTTGTCCGAGGCTATTTTGAATCAAGGCATCGATTATAATATAACCAATAACCTTTCCGAAATTTATGCGTGGACCATTGACTTTTTTAGACTCCAAAAAGGGGATAAGTTCAAGGTCATTTACAAGGAGAAGTTTATTAACGATTCCATTTATGCAGGGGCGGGACCTATTGAGGCGGCTTATTTTGAACATAATGGGAAACCCATCTATGCCTTTGGATATGAGACCGATTCCTTGAAACGTATCGTGGATTATTATGATGATAACGCCGATAATCTGCGAAGGACTTTTTTGAAAGCCCCCGTGAAGTTCAGTAGGATATCGTCCCGTTATAACCTCAAGAGGCGCATACGCTATTACGGCAATAAGATAAGGCCCCACTTGGGAACGGATTATGCCGCACCAATAGGAACACCTATCCTGGCGACTGCGGATGGTACCGTTGTGGAATCTACACGGCGGGGAGGGAATGGCAAATACGTAAAAATCAGGCATAATGGCACCTATTCCACCCAATATCTACATATGAAAAACCAAAACGTCAAAAGAGGGGAGTTCGTCCGTCAGGGAGACGTTATCGGGTGGATCGGGATGACGGGAAACACCAGCGGCCCCCATGTATGTTACCGATTTTGGAAAAATGGAAGACAAGTAGACCCCCTCCGTGAGGAACTTCCCAAAGCGGAACCTTTGGCCGAAACGCTACGCCCCGAATATTTTAAGTACATAGGTCCAAAGAAAGAGCAATTGGACTGTATGACCTTTCCCGAGCCCGAGCCCGAGGAAAATGCAGTGGCCCTTAATCAGTAGACCTTGGATTTTGGGCATGGACCTTTTTCCGGCCGATTATATCATGGGTGTCCCCTTGTACCCAAATGATTATAGATCCGGTTTGTTTACTTCCCAATGGTGTAGGCCTTTAAACTTGTCTTAAGAATGTAGCCCAACAGAAAAGTATAGGGATTATGTGTTACATTTGATGCTCTAAAAATCAATTGTAATGCCGCTGCAAAACACCAATCCCACCGAAACTTCCGCATGGAGGCTACTTCAAGATCACTTTGAAACGAACAAGGACTTGCATATAAGGGAACTCTTTGCCCAGGAAGGGGTGCAGAGGGCCCGGAAGCTAAGTCTGGAATGGGAGGATTTTTTTGTGGATTTTTCCAAAAACCGGCTTACCGGCGAGACCCTGGACCTGTTACTCCAATTGGCACGGGAAGTAGATCTCCAAGGAAGCATTGGTAAGTATTTTTCCGGGGATACAATCAATGAGACCGAAGGAAGGGCCGTATTGCATACCGCACTAAGGGCCAAAGACGATGTCGATATACGTGTCAATGGCGAGAGTATAATGCCCGAGGTGGTCCGGGTAAAACGAAATATCCGGGAGTTTTCCGAAGCCGTTATCTCCGGGAAGGCCAAAGGCTATTCCGGTAAGGCCTTCACGGATGTGGTCAATATTGGCATTGGAGGTTCGGATCTGGGCCCAGTAATGGTGATAGAAGCCTTGAAATTTTATAAAAACCATCTCCGAACGCACTTTGTAAGTAACGTGGATGGGGACCATGTAAACGAAGTAGTAAAGGATTTGGATCCAGAGACTACCCTTTTTGTAGTGGTATCAAAAACCTTTACTACCCAGGAGACCCTGAGTAATGCTACTACCATAAAAAAATGGTTTTTGCGGCACGGCAGCCAAAAGGATGTTGCCCTTCATTTTGCCGCAGTGTCTACCAATACCAAGGCTATTGCCGAATTTGGAATCGCCCCGGAAAATGTATTTCCCATGTGGGATTGGGTCGGGGGGCGTTTTTCACTTTGGAGTGCGGTGGGCCTCTCCATTGCCCTAGCCGTGGGTTATGACCATTTTGAGTCCCTCCTTGGAGGCGCCCTAAAGATGGATGAACATTTTAGGGAAACCGATCTGGAAGGTAACATTCCCGTAATCTTGGCACTCGTGTCCATTTGGTATAACAACTTTTACGGAGCGGAGACCGAAGCGATCATTCCCTATACGCAGTATCTAAGCCGATTCCCGGCCTATTTACAACAGGGGATTATGGAAAGTAACGGCAAAAGTGTGGATCGAAGCGGCAAGGCGGTGCCCTATCAAACAGGAACAATAATCTGGGGCGAACCTGGAACCAATTCCCAACATGCTTTCTTCCAACTGATCCACCAGGGCACCAAACTCATACCCACGGATTTTATTGGGTTTAAGGAATCTTTGCACGGGGATAGGGACCATCATGGGAAACTAATGGCCAATTTCTTTGCCCAAACCGAGGCCCTTATGAATGGCAAGACCTTGGACGAGGTAGTACAGGAACTGGATGCCAAGGGGATTCCGTTGGAAGAAAGGAATACATTGGCCCCTTACAAGGTGTTTTCAGGAAATCGGCCTACCAATACCTTGCTTGTTAGTAAGCTTAGTCCGGAAACCTTGGGCGCCTTGATCGCCCTTTATGAGCATAAGATTTTTGTGCAAGGTGTGGTTTGGAATATCTTTAGTTACGACCAGTGGGGCGTGGAGCTGGGTAAACAATTGGCAGGGACGATTCTTAATGATATCCACAGTGCCAATATTGCAGATCATGATGCTTCTACCTTACAGCTTTTGAAAAGGTTTAAGGCGTAATTGCATGTTTTAAAAGCGAATCCTTGGCGTTTTTAGATTTCTCTAGAGGGGCTTGCCCGTACTATTTGAATTCGCGCAAAACGTGCAAACCATGCCATTTAACTTTTCCTTAACGTGTCAATGGTGGAAATATCCCACTTTTATGGTCTATTTGAAAATATCGTAAACACGTAACCATTTTAGAAATGAGAAAGATTTACCTCGCTCTTTTGACTTTTTGTATATCTGCAATTTCCTTGGCGCAAGGGGTTACAACCGCTTCATTGGGAGGCCAAGTGACCGATACTTCCGGGGAGCCCCTGCCCGGGGCCAGTGTTGTGGCATTACATATTCCCTCGGGGACTACCTATGGGGCGGCTACGGATTTTGACGGTTTCTATCGCATTTCCGGCATGCGTATTGGGGGCCCCTATACCATTACTATTTCCTATATCGGGTTCGAGGATTTCGTAAAGGAAGGGATTCTTCTAAATTTGGGCGGTACCCAGAGAATTCGTGCCGAGCTAGGGGAAGCCTCCACTGCTTTGGAAGAAGTTGTGGTAACGGCCCAGGCGAATAACGTTTTCGATTCGGGCAAAACGGGTTCGGGAACCAATATAGACAGTAGAAAGGTGAATTCCCTGCCAACGGTATCCCGTTCCATTGCCGATTTTGCCCGCCTTACCCCGGAGGCGCAGATCCGAGAGGATAACGAGATTTCCATATCGGGCCAGAATAACCGCTACAATGCCATTTATGTGGACGGCGCTATCAATAATGACGTTTTTGGTCTTGCCGGCTCTGGCACCAATGGGGGGCAAACCGGGGTAAACCCCATCTCCATAGATGCCATTGAGTCCTTTCAGGTGAATGTAGCGCCATACGATGTTACCATAGGAGGTTTCTCCGGTGGGGCCATCAATGCTATTACAAGATCCGGGACCAACACCTTTGAAGGGTCGGCCTATTTTTTGTATCGCAACCAAGATTTGGCTGGAAAGACCCCAGGAGTGGAAGATGGGGCGGACAGGGAGAAACTTCCTGAATTTACGGCCCAGACTTATGGGGTTCGCTTAGGTGGCCCCATTGTAGAGGACAAGGTGTTCTTTTTCCTGAACTATGAACATCAGGACGACGAGACCCCGCAACCTTTTGAAGGGATCTACGATGGGGATTCGGGTCTGGCGGGCCTGGAAGACTTTAGTAATTTTCTTCAAAACCAATATGGGTACGATCCTGGAGGATTTACCAACAATACAAGAACCCTAACTAGCGACAAGCTGCTCTTTAAAATTGATTGGAATATTAACGAAAGCCACAAACTTTCCTTTAGGAACAATTACGTAAAGGCCAATTTCTTTGGAATAGACCGCTCTACCAGCAACAATATTTATTTTAATAATATTGGTGAAAACTTCGAGTCAATCGTAAATACGGCTTCCTTGGAATTAAATTCCACTTTTGGCAGCAAATATTCCAATAATCTTATTTTAGGTTATACCAGGGTTCGCGATGATAGGGGGATTAGCGGTGCTCCTTTTCCCGCTATTGAGGTTGTTGACGGGGATGCGCGCATATTTGCGGGATCGGATGCATTTTCAACAGCAAATTTGGTGGATCAGGATATACTTACCCTTACCAATAATTTTCGCATCTATTCCGGGAGACATTCCATTACTTTGGGAACCCACAATGAATACAGTGACATAACAAATCTTTTCTTTGGAAGAAACTTTGGGGAATATACGTATACCGCACTAGAGGACTTTTTTGATGACGATGCCAACGAATACCGGAGTAGTTATTCCGTTTTGGGCGGGGTAGGTGACAACTCCGTAGGTTCCGCGGAGTTTAATCTGTTGCAGTTGGGATTTTATGTGCAGGATGAGGTTCAATTCACGGATACTTTTAAGTTTACTATGGGTGTCCGTTTTGATTTTCCAATTTGGGACGATGGGCGTACCAATGATGATTTTAATACCCGCGCCGTGACACTCTTGGAGGCCGCTGGCAAGGATTTGGAAGGAGGTCGTGTAGGCGAGGGGCCAAGAACGAAGGCGCATTTTTCGCCTCGGGCAGGGTTCAATTGGGATTTGAACGGCACCGGGAAAACACAAATCCGTGGAGGGCTAGGGGTGTTTACCTCAAGAATGCCACTGGTATGGCCGGGCGGGGCTTACAACAACACAGGCAATAATGTGGCCAATACCCGGATTTTTAGACCCAGGGACCCGGACGCACCCAATACCGTACCAACCTTTAATCCCGACGTGAATACCCAGTTTAGGGAAGACCGGGTTTTACAGGGCAACATCGATTTGCTGTCGGATGATCTTAAACTGCCACAGACCTTTAAGGCCAGTATAGGGGTAGACCAAAGGTTGCCAGGAGGTTTTGTGTTGTCCGGGGAAATTCTTAGCAATACTACAATTACCGGGCTACGCTTGGAAGACCTGAACCTGGCCGGTAGGCAATTTACTACCACAGGGGCTGGCCCTAGGGCCAATTTTGGCAATGAACGGATAGACGACACCTATAGGGCCGTTCATTTGATATCCAATACCGGCGAGGGGAAGTCCTGGAACGCCTCCTTGTCCCTCTCCAAGAATTTTTATAGTCCCTTTTTGGATGTCCGTGCCCAGGCTACCTATTCCTATGGGGAGTCCCAGGTATTGTTTGAGGGGACTTCCTCTCAGATTATCTCCAACTTTGCTTTTATGGAAAGCGTAAACGGGTCTAATAACCTCACGCTTTCCACTTCGGACTTTGATCAGGGAAATCGGTATTTGGCCAATGTTATCGCTGATTTTAAATGGTCCAAAAATATAAGGACTACCCTAGGCCTTTTCTACGAGGGAGCGGATGGAACCCCTTTTAGTTTTGTTGTGGGCGGAAGGGATGATTTAATTGACGATACGGAGGAATCCTTTGTAGCCCTACCTTTTATTCCCTCCACTTTTTCCGAGGCCCAATTGGTGGACGATACGGATAGCGATGGCAATATTATTGCCACGGCGCAGGAGCAGTGGGAGGCCATGGACGCCTTTATCGAAGGGAATGACTATCTGAGGGGAAGACGGGGCCAGTTCGCGGAGCGAAACGGTTCCCGGAACAAAATGAGCCATGTGGTGGATTTGAAGTTTGCCCAGGATTTCGCGTTTAATGTTGGTGAAAGAAAGCATACCTTTCAGTTGACCGCGGATATCTTCAACTTTACCAATTTGCTCAACAAGGATTGGGGAAGACGCTATTTTACCAGTTCTTTTGATACGGCCACCCTGGTCAATTTTGAAGGTTTTGCCGCAGATGGGACTACTCCTACCTATACCTATAATTCCCGGGTGGAAAGTGGGTTGGATAACATAGACGACCAAGGTTTCCAGTCCTCCAGATGGCAGGCCCAGTTGGGTATTCGGTACAGTTTCTAGAAAAAGCATGCCTTCCTATACTGGATTTCCCTGTTCATAACTTATGGGGAATACCCTGTCTTGAGGTTGAGCTTAAAATTCTATTTCCATATTTTTGGTACCTTAAATATTTTCGTTAACGAAACAATTGAAAGTACCTATGCTCACCGTAAATGAAACAGCAATTCAATTGGGTATTAGCCCCCAACAGGTGAGAAACCTTTGCCGGGACGGGAAGTTAAACGCAAATCGGATCGGAAGGGCATGGGTAATCGCAGAGAAGGAAGTTGCCGCTTTTTTAAGCTCCTCCAGTTGTGGTGTTGCCAAGGATCAATTTTTTTATGGAACACTGCAAAAAAAAGGTGATAAACCTATTGCGCTTAGTTTTTTTAGCGGAGCTATGGGTCTGGACATAGGCCTTGGCAAGGCGGGATTTGAAACCATCTTTGCTAGCGAGATTGATAATGCCTGCCGTAAAACCATTCTTAGGAACAAGCCTGATATTGCACTTGTTGGGGACATACGGGATTATACGCCTTCCAAAATAAGGGAGATTGCCGGTTTGGAACCCGATGATGAAATAGATGTCGTGGTCGGGGGGCCTCCATGCCAAGCCTTTAGCACCGCTGGTAAAAGAAAGGGGTTTGAGGATGAAAGGGGCAACGTATTTCTAAATTTTATAGATTGTATTGCAGAACTGCGGCCCAAATTTGCGGTTATAGAAAATGTAAGGGGACTTTTATCCGCCCCGCTTAAGCATAGGCCACATCATTTGCGGGGAAGGGATTTTGATCCTCTCTCTCCCGAGGAATTACCGGGGGGTGCTCTTAATCATATAATACAACGCCTAACACAGGCCGGGTATAGCGTAAGTTTTAATTTATATAATGCCGCTAATTTTGGAACTCCCCAAAAAAGGGAAATAAAGTCTGCATCAACCCTACTTTTATACTGCTTTCTTGTTGCATATGTTCACTCGAAAA
>JBCCZF010000038.1:0-10822 GCA_039188035.1 Bacteroidota bacterium
ATAGGTTTTCCCAGTACCCGCGGAACCGGTGAGAAATACATTCTTGCCCGATTTTAATAGGGCCAGGGCTTTTTCTTGCTTCATACTTTGCTTTCGGGAGGTAAAGTACAAAAACCTACCATGCTTCTCCCGGGCTATAGGTCTTCTTGGCCCTTTTTAACACGTCTTCCTTATAGTAGGGCACTTCTTTCCAGTGCATCTCCACATACCGCTGCACTTGGTCGTTAAAATGGGGGGAATCCGGATTACCGCTCTGCCCTCCTACCAAAATGCTTTTGGCTTTGACCTTGTCACCGAACTCCACCACGGCGGCAAAACTATTTCCCCGGGAACCGTACATTTTCCTTGTATTGGCATCGTAATACATTCCATAAGCCGCCAAGGCCCCCCATTTCCCTGATGCGAAGCCGATTGGGATGCTTGGTTTGGTATCGTCAAAGGCTTGGAAAATATCCCCATTCAGGCGCTGATACCGGTTCACTTGTCCCCAGGGAATGTCCCAGGATCCAAAATCCGACTTAAGTTGCTCCACAGATTCCTCAAAAAGGGTCAGTTTTGTTTTTTGGGAAAATAAAGGGCTTCCCCAGTACTGCATCAACGCCATAACGCTCAATCCTATAGGTCGTTCCGCCTTCTTTAACAAAATACTACCGTAATAATGGGCCAAGGTCATGGCCGAGGAGGCTTTGGACGTATTAAAGTCCCAGTTTTTTAAGATCTCAATAGGCCCTTTTAAGGAAGCGGGAGCTTTAGCTTGACCATAGGCCTCTACTAAGCCAGGAATTAGGGCGGCAAAGGCCGGGAGATAGGGATCATGCGCCAACTGGATCAGTCCCTCCAAAGTATGGCCCTCCTTGTCCTTGAGTAATGTAATGGCATGGATCCCACGGAAATTTTCACGATCCAATGACATATACCTGGGATACGCCCCGCGCTCAGGACCAAAATCCAAGGCCGCGGTATAAGGGGTTGAGTTACAGTTTTGAATCCATCCATTTTTGGGATTCTTGATCAGGATATTCTCGTCTACGGTATGCAATCCCTGCCAATCGGTCTGGGGGAGACTTCCGTCCACAGGTTTGGAATAATCGAACAGGGTATCCCTTTGGGGAATAAAGTTACCGTGAAAATAGGCGATATTGCCCTCGGCATCGGCATAAACGGTATTGTTGCTTGAATTGGTCCGCATATCCATCATTTTGCGAAAACCGGCATACCCTTTTTGCTTGGTCCGAATAAAGGATTGTTCCAATGCCTTTGCCGGTTCCCACATCATGGCGCTAGCCGTCCATTGCCAGTTCACCGCATGTGTTATGGGACCGTGATGGGTCCCATACCTAGAAAAAACCTGCTCCTTTATCGTTTCCCCTTCTTTATATTTTAGGGTGATTTCGTCATGTTCCATGGGACGTAATTCCTCCCCGTATTGGTAAAAAATACTATCATCATCGGGAATAGTAACGGTCTTCTCTACAAATTCGTCCATCACATCCGTATAGGTACTGGTATGCATCCATCCGGTCTTTTCATTAAATCCTTGATAGACAAAAAACTGTCCCCAGGTAACCGCCCCATAGGCATTTAGGCCTTCCTCGCTGACCATGTGTACTTCGGCCCGAAAATAAAAGGACGTATGTGGATTGATCAACAAAAGGGTATTCCCGGATTCGGTCAATTCCCCGGAAATGGCTATACCATTGGAGCCCTGGGGTTCCTCCATAACCTCTCGCTTTTTATTCGAAGGTACCGGCTCGATCAACGATTGGTGGACATCCCTTGGCATCCCTCTTTCGTAAAAGGCCTTTATTTTTTTAAGGGATACCCGTTCAATATCGCCCCCTATGGAACCTTCGCTAAAATACATGGGCATCCAAGGTTCAAAACGGGTCAACAGACCAGGGGTAACCTCCGGATGGGTATAGAGATAATAGTTGATGCCATCCGCAAAGGCGTCGCAAAGCTTTTTGAGCCATTCCGGGCTTGCTTCATAATTGGCCTTCGCCTCAGTTTCGGTCATAAACAGATTGGCCCGTAAGTCGCTATAGAGGGCTTCTTTACCTTCTACCTCGGCCAGGCGGCCCGTGGCCCAAATGTAGTTTTGTTCCACACGATTAAAATCGTCTTCGCATTGGGCATATAGCAGTCCAAAAACGGCGTCCGCGTCCGTCTTTCCATAAATATGGGGCACGCCAAAATCGTCCCGCATAATAGTTACCCTTTCCGCTTGGGCCTTCCAACGTTGCACTTCCAAATCGGTTTCATCCGTTACCCCACAAGAAGCAAATACAAGCAAGGAAAGAATAGAAAGGACAAAACATCGCATAGTAATGTATTTGGCATTAAAACGTCCATACCTGGAACTTGTACAGGGTTTCGCAGGCGAAATGCTAAGGTAAGGCTTTCCCAGGTTCGAAACATGGGGCTGCGCAAGGATTGGTAACACGGTATAGGGCAATGAACGGAGGAATGCCCAGTGAAAATTGTTTTTTTAAAAAAACCAATACTTCAATTTCCCTGTAGGGGGGATCCAATACCCAAGAACATCCCCCAGGTATAAAAAAAGTAATCCCTCCGCGCTATCCTACCATTTTTTTGAATCCTTACATAACCTGCCTTTTGAGTATTATGGACTACCTTTGGGGTTTCTATTTTCCTGAAACTTCTCCATGGCCGACAAAGCAGCTAAAACAAATAAAAGAGTAAGCATCCTTAAGGCCTTCCGTACCATTATCTGGCCTAGAAGAAATTTGGTTTTTATCGGCCTGGTACTCATTTTTATTAGCCGGGGCGCCAGTTTTGTGGCCCCGGTTTCCCTGCGTTATTTTTTGGATGACATTGTTCCCAATAAGGACTATGACCTCCTGCACATTTTGGTGCTGGTCGTAGTGCTTTCTTTTCTCGTCCAAGGCGTAATGTCCTTTCTACTGACCAAAGTCCTGAGCATACAGGCCCAGTATATGATATCGGAACTGCGTGCCAAGGTACAGAAACAGGTGCTTTCCCTTCCCATTCGCTTTTTTGACAATACCAAGTCCGGGGCATTGGTTTCCCGGATTATGAGCGATGTGGAGGGAATTCGTAATCTTATCGGCACGGGACTGGTACAACTGGTAGGCGGCACAGTTACGGCCGTGGTTTCATTGGCACTTTTACTTCGGATTAGTCCCACTATGACCCTATTGACCTTTATCCCCTTGATTCTTTTTGCTGTAATAGCCTTAAAGGCTTTTAAAACGATACGGCCTGTATTCCGGGAGCGGGGTAAAATCAATGCGGAAGTCCAGGGAAGGCTTACCGAGACCTTGGGTGGCATCCGGGTCATTAAGGGCTTCAATGCCGAAAAACAAGAGGCCCAAGTCTTTGAGCGCGGGGTGGAACGACTGTATCAAAATGTAAAAAAGAGTTTAACGGCAACGGCCATTATGACCAGTTCCTCCACCTTTTTGTTGGGATTGGCCACTACAGGAATCATGATGGGCTTTGGAGGTTACAAGATGATGCAAGGGGAACTGAGCACCGGCGAATATTTTGAGTTTACCTTTTTACTGGCCCTAATGGTGGCACCCATTGTGCAAATGAGCAATATTGGGAGCCAACTTACGGAGGCCTTGGCGGGTCTGGATCGCACGGAGGAGTTGATGAACGAGCGTGCAGAGGCCCAGAGTGCCCAGCGGACCCTTATGCTCACGGATCTTGAGGGCAGCGTAGTGTTCAATAACGTATCCTTTGCCTATGAGGAAGACAAAAGGGTCGTACACAACTTAAGTTTTAAGGCAGACGCCGGGGAGGTCATTGCCCTTGTAGGGAGTTCTGGCTCCGGGAAATCGACCATTGCCGGCTTGGCAGCCAGCTTTTTAGATCCAGATTCCGGCACCATTACCATTGACGGGCAGGATATGTCACAAATAGATCTTGGTAGTTTCCGGCAATTTTTGGGGGTTGTGCTCCAGGACGATTTTTTGTTCGAGGGCAGCATCCGGGAGAACATCTTGTTTCCCAGACCGAAGGCTTCCAAGGAAGAATTGCTCAATGCCGTAAAAGCGGCTTATGTGGATGAATTTACAGATCGGTTCGATGAAGGCCTGGACACCTTGATCGGGGAGCGTGGCGTAAAGCTATCCGGCGGGCAACGACAGCGGATTGCCATTGCCAGGGCCATATTGGCCAATCCAAAAATCCTGATCTTGGATGAGGCGACATCCAGTTTGGATACGGAAAGTGAGGCCTTGATCCAAAAAAGTCTGGCCGAACTGACCAAGGGTAGGACTACCTTTGTCATTGCCCATCGCTTGAGCACCATCCGCAAAGCGGATCAAATCCTGGTGATTGAAGCGGGTCGAATTGTGGAACGTGGCACCCATGGGGAACTTATTGCCCAGGAGGGCAGATACTACAACCTTTTTACCTACCAAGCCCGGATATAGGATTGGGCTTAAAACAAGCTAAGATTTGTACCAAGAACCGGCATGTAAGTCCGATAGGCGTGGATAAATTCCTGTTAGGATTCCGGTGCAAGCTCAACTTCCAGGCCCTCCAGATCTGTAGTCATTTGTATTTGGCAGCCCAGTCTGCTATTATCCTCCACATAAAAGGCTTCGGACAGCATAGCCTCTTCTTCATCCGATTTTTCGGGAAGTGCATGCGTGGATGTTACGTAACATTGGCAAGAGGCACACATGGCCATTCCACCGCAGACACCAATGGTTCCTTCCGGTGCCAGTTCATAGGAACGAACCACTTCCATAAGGTTCATGTTCATATCCGTAGGCGCATCAATCTCATGGGGAACGCCATCCCGATCCGTAATGGTTATCTTAATATCCGACATGATTCCTCCTTAGTGCAACATTCATAGTTCATGGCCACTTAGGCAAACAGGCTGCAAAAATACGTTATTATTGGATTTTTGTCGCAATGGATGGGGTTGTATTACGAAGGTAGCGCCTATAGCGATTGGGGATTGGCCCAAGAATACGATAGGGGCAAGTAGTAGTTGAAGTTGACTTCCACGAAAACCATCGCTTAGCTAAGATTAATGACCTCCTCAATCTGTGGTGCATGCTTTTTGATCGTCATCTCTACCCCGCTCTTTAGGGTCATCTGATTTACACTGCATCCCACACAATTGCCCAATAAGCGTACTTTAACGGATTTATCGTCATCAATCGAAATCAAGGAGATATCACCCCCATCACTTTGCAGGAAGGGGCGGATTTCCTCCAGTGCCTTTTCTACCTTGGTCTGTAGTTCCTTGGATGTCATACTCATTTGCCTTTTACTGCGGCACAACCCGCCATCGTCGTTATTTTTATTGCCTCCGTTGGAGGAAGGTTTTTATTCCGGTTTACCACTTCCCTTACGGTATTCTTGGTAATATCCTCAAAGGCCATTTCCACGGGGGTAGCTGTTTGCATGGCCGCTGGGCGGCCTACATCTCCAGCCTCTCGAATACTTTGCACCAAGGGGATTTCCCCCAGGAAGGGCACCTGTACGTCTTCCGCTAGGTTTTTGGCCCCTTCCTTCCCAAAGATATAATATTTATTCTCTGGTAGCTCCGCGGGTGTAAAATAGGCCATATTTTCTAAAATACCCAATACCGGGACATTGATGGAATCTTGCTGGAACATAGCCACTCCTTTTCTTGCATCGGCCAGGGCCACTTCCTGGGGGGTACTTACCACTACGGCACCGGTAACGGGCATGGCCTGCATAATACTTAGATGGATATCACCGGTTCCCGGGGGAAGATCTAAAAGCATGAAATCCAATTCGCCCCAATGGGCATCAAAGATCATTTGGTTCAGGGCCTTGGCGGCCATGGGGCCCCTCCAAATAACCGCTTGGCTGGGCTCGGTAAAAAAACCAATGGACAAAAGCTTTACCCCGTAGTTCTCCACCGGTTTCATCTTGGATTTACCATCTATGGTAATGGCAAGGGGTTTTTCATGGGCAACATCAAACATAATGGGCATGGACGGACCATAAATATCAGCGTCCAAAAGGCCTACCTTAAATCCCATTTTGGCCAAAGTAACCGCCAAATTGGCCGTAACCGTGGATTTTCCTACGCCTCCTTTTCCAGAGGCCACGGCAATGATATTTTGAATGCCCGGAATGGGTTTTCCCTTAATCTCGTTAACCGCAGGTTTGGCCGGGGCCTCAACGGTGACGTTCACCTTTATCTTGGCCTTGGCATAGACCTTATCGTGAATAATCTTTAAGATTTCCACCTCGGTCTTTTTCCGCGCCTGTAAACTGGGATTTTTAATGGTCAAATCCACTTCCACCTCATCCCCAAAAACCTGTATGTTCTTCACGGCCCCGCTCTCCACCATATTCTGCCCTTCACCGGGTACAGAGATATGCTCCAACGCCGCCAGAACCGCCTTTTTTTCGATTTTCATTCAATATTTCTTTGAAAATGTAATCGTGCTATAAACGCATCAAAGATACGGCTAATCCATAAGAACCTAAAGGGTAGGGATTGAAAAGAAAGATGCCATCATAGGTAGCCGTTATTTTGATAGATTATTTGAATTCTTTGAAAAATTAGGAAATAATTGCATTACCTATCCCATCTTTTCAAAAAGGATTCCAGGACAAATGGTACACGTTATATTAAAAAATAGTCCAAAAATGGATTCAAAAGAATGAACTCCAGACGAGTTTAATATGAAACGAAAAATCATTTAGGGTTGGCAGGCAAGGTCTTCACGCGATTATACCTTCAGCTCCTTGGCCGGATCCCAAAAGTGTTTTTCCAAGTCTACAATTTGGTTGTCCACAATCTTGATCCCTTCGTTTTCGAGCAACTGTTGCATAAGGTTTATCCCATCAAAATGGTGCTTTCCCGTTAAAAGCCCGGCCTTATTGACCACGCGGTGTGCCGGGACTTCTGGAAGCGTATCCCCTTTTTTCTCCAGCGAAGGGACCGCATTCATGGCCCAGCCCACCATACGTGCGCTCCGGGCGGCGCCCAAATACCTGGCAATGGCCCCGTATGATGTTACCCGTCCATAGGGAATTTGTCGTGCCACGGCATAGACCTTTTGAAAGAAATTCTGGTTATCCGCCTTCATGGAGTAGTTTTCGAATTAGGGTAATCATAAATAAAAGTACCATAAGTCCGCTAAGAATGTAGTTGGCGTTTTTTGAAAATCGATCAGTCTTGGCCTCCAGCTTGTTAAAGTAAATGGTGTACATATACAGAACCGAAAAAGTCCCGGTACCGGCGGCAAAAACAAAGGTAAGGATGTCCCAAGCCTGAAATTTGATCCATCCCGAGGCATTCCACATAAGATTGAGTCCACTGTAGTAGGGAATGCTCAGAAGGTTCAACGCGGCCAGTAGCATCCCCTTAAAGAAACTGTTTTTTTTGCTCACCTTGACCAATTTCGGCTTTTGGGTAGTTTTCCGCCTTGCGGCGATATAAAAATACACCGCAAAAAAAGCAAATACGCCTATGGCAATATCCATAAGCACGGCCACCACCCCTGGGTTTCGATTCAGGAATTTGGAAATCAAGACCGCAATATAGGCCTGCACCATAATCATGCTGGACACCCCTGCACTGAAAATAATACCGTTTAATCGTCCTTTTTCCACAGCGGTCTTAGCGGCATTCATATTCAACAATCCGGGGGGTACCGTGGCCATAAAGGCCGCAGAAAAAGTGGCAAAGAAAAGAATGAGCAAATGCAACATACTAAGGACCTGTTTCGGGATTCTATTGATCTATCCTAAATTGGACATAGGTAATGGGTTTTCCCATTTCAAGATACTGCTTTTCGTAGAATGTCTGTATCTCCAAAACACTCTTTGGAGCACCTTCATTGGCATACACATTGTGATTGGCATATAAAATCTCCATACCACTTCCCTGAAGCAGGCCCAAGGTATACCCATGCATAAATTCACTATCCGTTTTAAGGTGGATCAAACCCTTGGGGCGCAAGATATTCCGGTATACCCGTAAAAAGGCAGGATTGGTCATACGGTGCTTGGTACGTTTGTATTTTATCTGGGGATCCGGGAAGGTTATCCAAATTTCGGAGACCTCATCTTTGGCAAAAAGTAGCCCTAGGAGCTCTATCTGTGTTCTTAGAAAGGCTACGTTGGACAATCCTTCCTCAAGGGCGGTCTTGGCCCCGCGCCAAATGCGCGCTCCCTTGATATCGATACCGATAAAATTTGCATCCTTGCGAAGTCTTGCCAAACCCGTGGTATATTCGCCTTTGCCACAACCCAATTCCAATACAATGGGACAATCGTTTCCAAAATGGGATCGCCATTTGCCTTTTAGGGAAAACCCTTTTTGTATCTCTTCCCTTTTGGGTTGAAGCACATTGGGGAAGGTTGCATTTTCCCTAAACCGCCTCAACTTGTTCTTGCTCCCCACAATATCGGAAATTTAATAATTTAGCAAAACTAAGGAAATCTTTATTCCAAGTAACTTTTGTTCCTTTGCCGTTATGCATTTCCAAAAAAGGATATTGGTAGCCCCGCTCAACTGGGGGTTGGGGCATGCCACCCGTTGTATTCCCATTATTGATGCCCTGTTGGCAGTGGGACATACACCCATCTTGGCTTCGGACGGATATGCCCTGGAGCTCCTTCGCAAAGAGTACCCCCATCTGGAGTATGTAGCACTTCCCTCCTATCAAATCACCTATGCCAAAAAAGGTAGGAACTTTAAGCTTAAGATGCTTTGGGATTCCCCCAAAATGCTCAAGGCCATATCCCATGAGAAAAAAGTGACCAAAGGTTTGGTAAAGGAGCTGGCACTGGACGGTATTATCTCGGACAATCGATTGGGGGTACGCAATAAAAACATTCCCTCTGTATTTATCACACATCAATTAAACGTACTTACCGGGAACACCACATGGATGAGCTCCAAAATGCACCAAAAAATCATTAAGAAGTTTGATGAATGTTGGGTTCCGGACGTTTCGGGCAAAACAAATCTGTCCGGTAAGCTGGGCCATTTAAAGGAGAGTTCTTTAACCATCAGATATCTAGGCCCGCTAAGCAGGTTCCAAAAGGAACAAGTCCCTTTACAATTTAAGCTGATGGTGCTCCTATCCGGTCCGGAACCCCAGCGCAGTTTACTTGAGGAGAAATTGCTTACTGAGCTCCAGGGGTTTCGGGGAAGAATCCTATTCGTTGCCGGAAAGATAGAGGCCGTTCAAAAGAGTAAGACCTCCCTCACCCGGCACGATACGCTGACGTATTATAATTTTATGCAGACCACGGAATTGGAAAAGGCACTGAACCGATCCCAACTTATCCTGTCCCGCTCGGGCTACACCACGGTAATGGATTTGGCCAAACTGGGAAAAAAAGCCTTTTTTATCCCTACTCCGGGACAATACGAGCAAAAATACCTGGCCAAGGAATTGGCAAAGAACGGTTGGGTCCCGTATTGCAAACAAGGGGAGTTTAAATTGGGGCAATTGAAGAGAGCCTCTTCCTTTTCTGGACTTCCGGAATTCGAGGCTCAAACCACTTTTTCCGAAGTGTTTTCGGTCTTTTCCAGCGTAAAGGAGAATTCGGAGCCTACATCCTCCACACTTTCCACATAAATTTTTTCATCATGCGCCTCTATAATGTGTTTCACGATGGAAAGCCCTAGCCCGGAACCTCCCTCCCTTCGGCTACCGCTTTTATCCACCCTGTAAAAACGTTCGAATAATCGGGGCACGTGTTTTTCGGGAATTCCCTCACCATTGTCCGTGACCCTGACGATAACCTTGTTTTTGACGAATTATAGTTAGACCCTCTCTTAGAGCAACTAAGCGATCGCTCATCCAATAATTTTCTGGGATTAACCCATGTATACCTAATTTTTCTAAACGACTTCTAACCTTCCCTGTTGCTCCTACAACTATTACTTCTCGGTCTTCGTCAATAGCTTCTTGAATAGCATTTTCAATTGCTAAAGAAGAAGTTACACCCATTACTGGTACCTCAGTTAAATCTACAATCAAAACATCATAGTTCGCGATCGCGCTGTGTTCTCTAGAAATTGCTTTTGCTACTCCAAAAATCATTGGTCCGCTGAGATGGAATAGTAAAACTCTTCCATTTGCAGAATCCAAACATTCTTTTTCTTGTGCAGTTAGAACAATTTCATCATCATCGTCAGTAATAGCTTTTACAGACTCCGATTGGAGTTCGTCAAGACGAGCAATAGTCAATATATTTGCTACAAATACTCCCATTCCTACCGCTACCATTAAATCTACAAAGACAGTCAGTATAACTACGCTGTAGAGTATTCCAGCTGCCTTCAAAGAGATTTTATGAACTCGTTTGAGGAAACCCCAGTCAATAATATCAATACCTACTTTCAATACAATTCCAGCAAGTACTGCAAGGGGAATATCGTTAGTTAAACCAGCAGTTCCTAAAACAACCACGATTAATACTAAAGCGCGACTGATACCTGAGAGTGCAGTACGTCCTCCAGCCTGAATATTCACAACTGTTGCTGTTGTAGCTCCAGAACCTGCAACTCCTCCGCATAAACCAGTAATTAAGTTAGCAAGACCTTGAGCTATTAATTCTTTATTAGATTTATGCTCGGTACGAGTTAAACTATCAGACACCAAACAGGTCAACATGCAATCGATTGAACCAACTATGGCTAACACGACCGATTCAATAAACATCAGTCTCAGTTCGTTGGTGTTGAAAGTAGGTATTTGTAGTGTCGGTAAACTAGCTTTAATCTCACCAATACTAGAGATAGTACGAATCTCGATACTCCGTAGCAAAAATACGGAAATGAGGGTACCCACAACTAGTGCAACTAACTGAG
>JBCCZF010000039.1:0-10807 GCA_039188035.1 Bacteroidota bacterium
AGATTCCGAAGGAGTTCCTTAATCCAATATCCTCGCCTAATATAAGCTATTTAAATAATGCTCCCCGTTTGTCCGATGGGCTTTTTTCGCTGTTCCGTATAAAAAGTAGTCTGTCCGTAAACCGGGTCAAAACCCATTTGTTTCCATGGCAAAAACCGTTGTTTGTATCCGGGAATTGGCCATTTCTATGTTCCTCCACATTTCTCATGAAATGGTTAGAACTACCGATTAGCCTACAGGGCCTACCGTTTACAGAACCCCATAACCTACCGTAGGTATTGCTTTTTAATTTTGTCCCCTAACATTGGCCTGTCTCCCAAAAGGCCCCTATCCAAAAATCCCAAATCAATATTTGGATGCCTGGATTCCGCAAAAAGCAACTGACCATGGCTTTCCCTAAAAAACTTGACCTACTGACGATACCTATGCTACTTATGGCTTTGGGCCACACTCTTACTGCCCAGCAGGTAACCTTAAATCAAAATTCCGGAGGAATTTCCCAAGAATTAATAGACGCTTCCAGTACCTGTACGGATGGGGGTATAACGTACGGAAGGAGTTTTTTGCTCCGGAACTTTGGAGTCACTGGAAATGATCAACTTTCACTTGAATCTGCGGAAATAGCGATTAAGCAGTGGTATAGATTGGACGAAGTAGGTATGATTCGCCTTAATGTTTATGAAGTTGATGAAAACTTTCCAAACTCTTTTGATCCTACCAAATTAATAGGTTCAAGTCAGGATGTGGAAGTGCCCAGGGCGGCCAATACCCCTGTCTTTGCTATAGGTCCCGTACAATTGTTAAGAATCAATTTTGACAATCCGATATTGATTCCCGCAGGGACTAAGCGCGTATTTGTTGAAGTTACTGGGATTACCCCATTGGTAAATTCGGTTTACGCTGTTTATTCCGTAGGAGAAACAGATCCGGCCTATTACAAGACTTGTGACTCCGGGGAATATATCACCGCACTTGAGAATGCCGTACCCGCTCAAGCGCCCGCAGGATATGTGTTTCCGTATTACTACTTAAAGGTTTTTGGCATGCGCAATAAAATCTCGGACTTCCATATCAATTATGTTTCGGCCTGCTCCAATCTTTCGGCACGTTTTGAACTTACGGAAACGCATGAGATTGCTTCCGTAATATGGGATTTTGGCGATCCAGCTTCGGCAACGGACAATACCTCCACTAATAGTAATCCTACACATACTTTTTCGACAGCGGGTACTTTTTCCGTGACGGCACAAATCACAACTATAACCGGGAATGAGTTATGCATAGATACCATGCTAACGGTTTCCGAAAATATCTCCGTTTATCCAATGGATAATCTTCTTGCTTGTGAAACTACGTCTGGTACGGGCCTCTCCTCCGCTTTCGATACCTCGTTTGTTGAAGAAACTGTGCTTGGCGGTCAAACTGGGGTTACGGTCTCTTATTTCGATGGCCATGGAAACTCCCTACCCTCACCGTTACCGAACCCCATGACCAATTCCATTGCGGGAAGGGAGACGATTGTTGCAAGGGTTTCGGATAGCAACGATCCAGGATGCTATGCCGAGACTTCTTTTGATCTTATCGTGAACCCCTTGCCCGTAGCACATGCCCTTCAGGACATAGTGGTATGCGATAACAATGGTATCGCCGAATTTGATACCTCAAATGTGGAAGGGGCCGTAGTTGGCCACCAGACCGGAATAGAGGTCTCCTACCTGGATGCCCAAGGATCCACACTTCCCAACCCGTTGCCTAACCCTTATACCAATACTACCCCGTACCAAGAGATAATCACGGTACGGGTAACCAACTCCCTTACCGGATGTATGGCGGAGACATTGTTGACCTTACGAACCTCGGATACGCTCGATATTCCATCCCTTCCTGATGTATATGCCTGTGACGAAGGAAGCGGCTATGCCCAATTCGATGTTTCCTCGATCGAAACCCAAATCATCGGTTCACTGACGGGACTCAATGTTTCCTATCTGAATACCGATGGACAGGTACTGCAAGATTTTCCCTCTACATCCTACAGAAACCAGGAACCCTATTCCCAGACCGTTACCGTAAGGGTGACGGATGAAACAAATGCTTCCTGCAGCTCCACTACCAGTTTCGACCTAATCGTAAATCCTGCTCCCATCGCGTATGCCCTGCCGGACCTCGTGATGTGTGGTAATGATGGCTTTGCGGAATTCGACATCTCCATTATCGAGGACACGGCAATCCGGGAAGAGACCGGATTGGAGGTTTCCTACTTGGATGCCCAGGGACTGCCACTTCCCCGCCCGCTGCCCAATCCATACACCAACACCATTCCACATCTGGAAACGATTATGGTGCGGGTAACAGACCCCCTTAGCGGTTGTTCCTCGGAGACTTCCCTGAATCTTGTGGTGGTACAACCTCCTGTCATCGATTTACAGGAAACTTATTACCTATGCGACCAAGAACCTTCCATTACCCTTGCAGCGGACCACAATGCGGATACCTGGGCATGGATCTCGCCTGATGGCACCATACGCGCTACTACTCCGGAGGTAACCCTCATGGAGGAAGGGGAATACATGCTTGTGATGGGCCATACTCGTAATGGTGTTAACTGTGAAAGCACAACATCCTTGCAATTGGTACGTACCCAACCACCTGTTATCCAGGAACTGGAAACCGGGGAAGATTTCTCCAACGACCACTACATCAACGTCATTGCTTCCGGCCCGGGCACCTTGGAATACTCTTTGGACGGAGAGCACTATCAGCCGGAAAGCATCTTTCGCAGGCTTTCCGGAGGGGTCTACACCGCCTACGTCCGCGATCGCCAGGGCTGTGGGGAGGACTCCATGGAAACCATCCTGTTGGACTATCCAAGGTATTTTACGCCCAATGGCGATGGCGTAAACGATCGTTGGCAAATTGGGGCCATAAGAGGCCTCTCCGGTGCCCAGATCCAAATCTTTGATCGTTATGGAACACTTATATGGGAAATACGCGCCAACGATATGGGTTGGGACGGCACCTATGGCGGTCGCCCCCTGCCCGCCTCGGACTATTGGTTCGCATTAGACCTTGGTAATGGAAGGGAATACAAAAACCATTTCGCCCTAAAGCGATAAACGGAAAAAATGGTAATACCCCAAAAATGGCATCGCAATGAATATTGCTATTTTACCTACAGGGCAAAGCCTTCCATCCTATGAAATGGGCCATATTCCTCCGCGCAAAAAAAGGGAGGGGAATCCCCATTTGGGGATCTTATACGATATGGCAAGGAGAAGTCGTTCCCTGCCTTTAGGCCACAGGTTGCCCATCCATTGTTGTCCGCTACCGATAAATGAACGGATGCTACCGTTCAGGGAATCCCATAGCCTTCCTAGGCCATTGGTCTCTAATTTTACACCATCAAAAACGGACAGTTCCCCAATAGGCCCAGTTACGATAAGCCCCAAATCCTTATCCTACGCCTAGATTCCACATAATTTGTATTAATAATGTCCCTTTTCAAAATACTTGACCTACAATGGTCTGCGCCACTTTTGGCTCAGGGCCGTATACTGTTCCCCAAATTTTGTATTCGACTTTTTGTTGATGTTACATATGTTTCGGTGACTATTCCTGACCCATTTGTGGCTCCTGCCACGGACGGTTCTTTTTTGGTTTGTGAGGGCCGTCCAGGGTCTAGGAATTTCCTTATCGGTACATGCTTCTACTGTGGCCCTTGGAATTCGTATCACTGCTGTCCGGAAGGAATTTTAGCGTCCCCCAATCTTAAAGTCTTCGTATAAAGATTCGCGGGTTAGCCTGTCCCAAAACTGACCGACCATGAGAAAATCTTGTTGCAGAGCAGTCCTCCCACTATTTTTTTTGGTGGCCTTGATCCCCCTTTCGGCTTGGTCACAATGTGATCCCAACACGCTCCAGGTAACGATGAATCCGGGATCCTGCCCTGCCAATGGCTCAATTGCCGTAGAACTTCCCGGTGCCGTATCGTGTACGGGATGGCAGGTCATTCTGATAAATCCAGGTGGGATAGAAACCATACGGAATATCCCGAATACAGGTGGCCCGGTGCTCTTCAGCTCCCTTTCCGAGGGGGAATATTCCATACGATTGGTTAGAGGGCAAACGGAAGTTTTCTATCCTGGGAATCCCGTACAGGTGACATCTACCTATCAAATTATGGATATTGGGACTACCGTAACCGCACCCTCATGCCCCATAGGGGCTAATTTATATACCCCGGACGGCACTCTGAGTATCTTCGTCAACAGTGGGGGAACCGGTCCCTTTGTGTACGAGGTAACTTCCCAGTTTGGGGTACAAAGCTCGAATCCTACTACGGATCCATCCCATGTCTTTGACCATATGGCTGGCGGCGAATCGGTGTCCGTCACGGTGACCGATATGGGCTGTGGGGTATCCCAAACCCAGAATCCTGTAATTACCGATAATCTTACCGCTTTATCCCGGGTACAACTAGGTGAGTTTCTTAGAAAATGTAGCCCGGACTGTACGGCGTACGATGCGCGCTTCCGTGTACTGGTCTATTCTCCAGACGGCATCAATACCGTGCAGCAATCGGGCAATGCCACGATACGCATCAATGGTGGTACCCCCCAGGATTTGACTCTGGTCAATAGCAACGGTAATGTCATTACCTTTGATTATCTGCCCGGAATACTGGAAAACGATTCCTACACGCTTTCCTTCAACGATGGGTGTCATGTATTTGGCCAAAGCGATACTATATTGCCTGTGGACAATGTTTTTTTTGAAGCGGTCCCTTCCATTGCATTGGATAGTGGTAGTTGTGCCACCATTCATGAAGTACGTGGCAGTGGGAGAACCGGGCGGCCCAATGATGAAGATCAGTTCTTTATGTTTTGCCCTACAAACACCGTTAGCATAGATCGGGAAACCGTGCCAGGCTCATGGGTGAACCTAATAAACACCAGTGCCTTGGACGCCAACAATTTTACCTATGTATTGCCAGGTCCCGGGCACTATAGGGTTACGGCCTCTGACGATTGTCATTCGGTCATTAGAGAATTCAACACCCTGCCGGAAACAGATAGCCTGGGCGAGGTATTGGTACGGCCTTCCCTTTCCATTTTGGAAGGAACGGGTGCCTTGGTGATCGATAGGTTTTCTTCCCTCCCGGTGAGCAATGCCACTGTACCTACCACCACCTATGAAATACGTCCTGTACCCTTTGTGCCGAGTTTGACCATAAACCCGGGGCATCCCTTTACCCTTGGGGGATCGTATACCTTGAACTTTCCAGTTACCTATACCACCACAATCAATCGTTCCATAATAGGGGATCTCCCGCCTGGGGACTATGAAATTAGGGTGATTTCATGCGGTGCGGAGGATATAATTCCTTTTGAAGTGGTTTCTCCGGCCTTGTACAATCCAGATATACAGGCTATAAGCGGTTGTTCGAATTCTGGTCGTATCATTTATGATATGGGCGCTAACGGGGTTGCCAACTCCGCTAATGACCGGAGTCTTGTTGAACTATGGACCAATGATGGCAGCGACGGAACGGGAACCCTGGTAAGCGGTGATATTCTTCCGAATGGCCTGTCCGGTTCCTTTGACAATCTTCCACCAGGGGAATATGTACTGCGCTTTGCGGGAATACGGTTTCAATCCGGAAATGACAACGAGATTTTTTCTGCCGTTACCCTCAACAATCATGAACGGGAATATACCTTGCCCGTAACCATAGCACCGCACCAGAGCATAAACGCAACGACGGCCGGTACCTTCTGTGATTTTTCCGACCTTACTTCGGGCATCGTATTTACCGAGATTACCGGCGGCACCCCCTCCTACCCCATAGTTTTTGACTTGTATGAAACATCAGATCTAAATACCACCGTAAGAACCTATACGGAAACCGACCTCTCGGTTTCGAGCCATTTCTTTCAAAACGTTCCCCAAGGCAATTATCTGGTGCGGGTTACCACGCCGTGCGATGCCTTGGATTTGAGCCTAGACCTGATGCCGGCATCCATACAACCACAGGTAACGGTAGACCGTGATTATGTTTGTTCTGCCGGAACAGCGGTAAGCCTGTATTTAAACCTTCCCGAAAGCCTTTATACCATTCTTTGGACCGACGATTCAGGAAATACCTTGGGGACGGAGGCTTCGGTAACGGTCACTATAAATGCCACTTCAACGTATACGGCCAGTTATTCCTTGAATCCCGTTTTTTGTCCGGCAACACAAACAGAAGCCCTCTCCATAACCATTCCGCTTCATGCAGCCCTTTCATTGTCGCGCCCGGAGGTTGCCAGCTGTAATGTACAGGACAACTCCTATACCCTGGTAGCCGAGTTAAATGGGATTGCTCCCTACACCGTGTTGGGAACGGGGGCTCCCGGTAGGTTTAACGGAAATATATGGACTTCAGATGCCATTCCCATCGGAAATGAGTATCGCGTACATTTTGAAGATCTCAATGCCTGTAATACCCTTACCCTTGAGGCTGCCTCTCCAGATTGCTGTACTTTTCAGGTCGTTTGCCCTACATTTCCGCCAACCACAGTGGAATGCTATGGGGATGCTCCTTCAGAAACAAGCCTTACCCTGGCCCAATTTGAGGCCCTGGGCAATGGCGATGGTCGTATAGTTCCTGGTTTTTGTGGTGTGATTGAAATCGCTGCCCGGAACAGTCCTGATCCCAATACCTGTAGCGGTTCCATAACGCGCACCTATACGATAACCGAATATGCGGATACCAATGGCGATGGACTACGTAATCCGGGAGAGGAAACCGTGTTAAACACCATGGAATGCTCCCAGTCAATATCGATAAGGGACAGCACCGCCCCTTCATTCGTGGAGTCCTTGCCCGGTGATTTGGAACTAACCGGTTGTGGTCCCATTCCCCAAAGTGCAGTTTTGACCGCAATGGACAACTGTGACGCCCTGGTAGTGGTACAATTTAGGGAAGATATTATGGGGTCGGGCCAAGATGGTCGGTACGAAATCCATAGAACATGGATGGCCACGGATTGTAGTGACAATGAGGCATTTCATACCCAAGTGATTGCCGTAGTTCCTAGGATGGAATCCATTACCCATGAAATCTGTGTAGAGGATACTCCCTTGGACCTGGTCGCCCTCTTGCCCCAAACCCTCGATTTGGATGGGATTTTTGAGGTGAGTCAAGGAACGGCCGCTTTGAGCGGAAGCTTTTTTGACCCTTCGGTCTTTGGGATTGGGGAACACCGCATTTCCTATACCCAGGTCGGGGACAACTGCCTGTCCAATGTGAATCTGACCCTTACGGTACATTCGGACTGCGTTGCATGCAATGGTACTGATATCACGATTTCCAAGACTATTACAGCCAACGGGGACGGCGTTAACGACATATTTGAGATAAAGGGTCCGGAAAACTGCAACTACATTTTTGAGGTGCAGATTTTCAACAGGTGGGGCAATATTGTCCATCAATCGGATAATTACCGGAACGACTGGGGAGGTTCCGCTCCCACCAATTCCTTCGGAAGTTCCCGTAAACTGCCTTCTGGAACCTATTATTATATTTTGAACATCGAAAATAGTGAACTAAAACCCAGAACGGGATATATCTATTTTGGTTCCGACTAGGAAAAGTACCATTCCATCTTTATAAAATCATGTAACCAATACCAATCCTATAAGAAGCAAGGAATACCCAAAAAATGAACCTAAATCTTAGCGACTTTTTTGAAATGTGCGATTGGCCCGGATAGCTATCGGGATGAACGAAATAAGGCGCAAACCTGCCCCTGCCCGAATGCGTTCAGGCGGGCGTTCCGTTTCAAGGCGGGAAAGGGCCTAAAAAATAATCGACCTATTTCAAAACAGTCTCTTGATACAATGACTTAGGCAACGATTGCGGTTTGGCAGTTGCCCTAACCTACTAAGGCATGAAAAAACAACCGAAATATTTGATTTTGATAGTCCTGTTCTACGGGGTCATCGTAAATTCCCAGCAATTGCCCCAATTTACACAGTATTTGTATAATACGGTTTCCATAAATCCCGCCTATGCTGGGAGCAGGGGAGTTTTAAACGCCACGGCGCTCCATAGGAACCAGTGGTCCGGTCTTGAAGGCAACCCCAGGACCAATACCCTATCGTTGCATACCCCTATACGATTTACCAATGTTGGTGTGGGCATAACCTATATGAGTGATAATCTTGGTTTTGAAAGCACCAATTACATTTATGGTGACTTTTCCTATTCCGTATTCCTGAACGATAAGATAACGATGTCTTTTGGTTTAAAGGGAGGGGTTACCAGTTATCTTTTACAAAACCCGGATCCCATAGATCGCTTTTTTTCCAATGATGGAACCTTATGGTCCCCCAATTTTGGAGCGGGCATTTATGTTAGTTCAGAGCGTTGGTTCTTGGGCATCTCCGCTCCCAGAATCCTAAATACGGATTTGAACGAAGGGGAGTTCAGGGCATTGGAAAGAAATAGTTATTATGCCATAAGCGGTATAGTGCTGGATCTGGGTATGACTTTGAAGTTTAAGCCTTCCATCATTTATAAACTCACGGACGGTGCTCCGGCAACTTACGATGTTTCCGCCAATTTCCTGTTATACAACAAGTTATGGCTGGGTGCAACCTACCGTTTCAATTTTGCCAATAACATAGGGGCCATTATTGATTACCAGGTCTCCAGGGAAATTAGGATAGGATATGCCTATGACCTTCCTACCTCTGAAATTAGGCCTTATAGCTCGGCGACCCATGAGGTGTTGTTAATCTATGAGCCGTCCCTCAGAAGAAAGGGAGGGGTAAAGTCGCCCCGTTATTTTTAAAAATTGGCCGCGAACCTGTCATGAAAGAATACCAGGATACACGTGAAAACATCATATGTGATGTATGCCGTCTTATAACGTCAGGGCCGATCTTTGCGATCATATCCCAATTCGAAAAAACGATTACGTAAAGGGTATCTAAAAATGGAGTATAAAGAGTTGATACAGTATGTACATCATGAATTGGCCATTTCCTTTTGGCTTACCGGCGACTATACAAAAAGTATGGCGTGTTTGAAAACACTCCGCGATTCTCAAAAGGTTCCCTCCGGTTACCCCGATACCTCAGAAATATCCCCTGAATCGGGACAAGAGGGGCATAACCGTACTTAACCCTAATACCGTATCCTGCTAAACCCTTAGAGCAACGTATATGAAAACCGTTATACATTTGATCATCTATGACCGGCAAGGCCCTTTGGGGAATACGATTGCCCGTTCCGTACGGAATCCCACTCTCCTGGTCTTTAAGACAAAAAGAATGTCGCACATACTGGAATTGGCCCGTTTAAAACGAAAGACCGGTTTTGTCTTTGTCCTATTCGTTTTTCACGAAGAGCATGAATTGGTGGAGTGTACCAAGCTAAACAAGCTTAACGCACCTATTATTTTTGCGCCTACTAATAGATATAGTTACCAGAGGTTGCGTAAAATGGAGGGGATAGAAGTAATGGACGTTACCCTGGAAAGTCATTTATTTGTTACCCAGATTATGGATTTTTTAAAAGCCAGCTATACTTGATACCTTTTTTTTTCGTTACAGTAATGTCTTGACTGTTAGACAATTCATTTCAAAGGGCCCCCACGAGATTTAATGTTAAAAGAGCTATGATGCAGATTACCCTTATTGATGATGATATTTCAGAAATAAAATACTTCAAGGAGCTGTTTCAAAAGAACTTTGGCCGTTACGGTTCCGTGGAATGCTTTAACGATCCCCTAAAAGGTTTGGAGCACCTTAATAACACGCGCCCTGATTTGCTTATTGTGGACATGGAAATGCCCAAATTGGATGGCCTGGGAGTATTAAAGAAGCTAAGATCCCCAAATACCGAAGTACTATTTTGTACGGCGCATGGCCAATTTGCTTTGGAAGCCTATCGGAATTTTGCCTTAGGGTATCTTCTAAAGCCATACAACGAAGCGGATTTTATCGCTGTGCTATCCAAAGCCTTTCAACGATTGGACACCAGGGCCAAAGGATTGGTGCCCAATGGAGTTCCAAAAGAAATCCAGGAAATAGAGGACAAAAAAATTCCTATTCCCACATTGGGGTGCACCTATTTTTCACGAATGTTGGATATCATTAGGCTGGAAAGCGTGGACAGTTATGCTAAAATACATCTGTCCGACGGCAGTATCCATATGAGCTCCTACGGGATAAAATTCTTCGAAAAGATTTTGACCATGCCCACATTCTTTAGAACCCATAAATCCCATTTGGTAAATCTCAAGAAGGTCTCCAAACTTTTTACGGACGGTACCTTGGTTTTGGAAACAGGGGATAGAATTCCGGTGGCCAGAAGGCGAAGACCGGATCTCATGGCCATTATAAACCGATCTTAGATTGGTAGGGGAATACAAATCAAATCAATGGACATGGGGTATTCCAATGGTAACCCTTGTTCCTTGTTTTCCTTCCCCGATCAAATCTTCCGAATGGATCTCATAGATAGACGTATTATCGGAATGTGTCTTGTTCAGCAGCATTAGTCTTTCGTATAGTATCTGTGTCGCATAGGACTGACGTTCCTGATTGGGCATCATTTTCTTTCTTACCTGTTCTATTCCCCTGCCATTATCCTGTAGTATCACCATAAGTTGTTTTAAAGTTGGCGATAGTCCAAGTTCCAATCCTATGGTCTTGTCTTCTTGATCCTTATTAAAACCGTGGACAATGGAATTTTCGACAAGGGGTTGCAAAATCATGGAAGGGATATAGGTTTCATGGATATCTATATCTTTTGAAC
>JBCCZF010000040.1:0-10708 GCA_039188035.1 Bacteroidota bacterium
CAGCGTTCCAAGGCCTCCGCCACTTGGCCCAGACCGGCATCGTTGAATTTTAATATGCCGTCTTTCCAAAGCAATATTTCTTTGGCATTCACATGCTCCTTGACCAGTTGCTTCGTGTTTATATCAAATATGCACTGTTCATTGGGGAGGAGTTGCAGCTGTCCGGATGCGGTATTTACCCCTACCTCACCAGAAAGTACGGTAACGGCCATGATTTGTTCCCCCTTATACGCGTTTACGTTGAACGAAGTTCCCAGAACCGTTGTTTTGAGTTCGCCCGATTTTATGACAAACGGTTTTTTGGGGTTTTTGACTACATCGAAAAAAGCTTCGCCATCCAGCACTACCTCACGTGTACTGTCGTTAAACGATTCAGGAAAAGTAAGCGTACTGCCAGAATTCAGTTTAACGGACGAGCCATCGGGAAGTACCATGCTTATTTTTTGACCCCAGTTGGTTTGTTTGGTCAATAAAACAACAGGAACCACTTCTTTTGGAGACTCTTGGGTACCTTCAATACCGAGATACCCTATGCATAACAACAGGAGTACCGAAGCGGCAATCCGAAGCCCCATTTTAAGAATAGGTCGTCGCTTCCTTGAACCTCCTATGACGGACGCCAGATGTTGTTGGGCCTTTTTTTGCGTTTCGGGCACCTGGGTCAAGCGAGGAGCGTATCTTTCGATTATGTTCTTGTCGAATTGTTCCAACAGTCGCTCTTCGTCCTTATTGATCGTTCCCTTGAGGTATTTTTCAATCAGTGCCTTTATTTCGTTCTCGGTCATACATGGTGTGCTTTCACTAATACATACCGAAAAGGGGGGGTGACGCACATCCACAAGCCATTAGTTAACGTTTTGTTAACATGTGAGGCCTTAGGTATAAACCCATTTATCGCGGTGGAAGATCCGTTTACCCCATTCGCTTTAACGTTGCTATGGAGTGCATCGTTTTAGGCGGGAAGCTTATAGGAAAGTGTGCATGCGAGCTACCGAAAGTTCCTTGCGCAGCTTGCGCAAAACGGTAGAAATCTGGTTTTCCACAGTGCGCTGTGAAATGCTGAGGATTTGGGCGATATCAGTATTACTGAAGTCATTGATCCTGCTCAAACGGAAAACCTCTTGACAACGGCTCGGAAGGGTGGCCAGTATGGCGTTTACCTGGTTCATCAATTCCACAGCGGATTCTTCCTCCTCTATTTCATTTTTGGACAGTAGGGACATGGCCGCTTGGAGTTGAAGCTTATTGAATTTTGTATCGCGAAGATGTCTATAACACCTAAACCGAACAGCTTTAAAAAGATATGCCTTAATATTGGTAGGGTCTACGTGTTTTCTTCGGTTCCAATAATCCAACCAAATCTCCTGTACCAGGTCCTGGGCAAGGGCATTGTATTGTAAAATGGATGCCGCATAACCGTACATGGGTTCCCAAAGCAAATCAAAAAGCGCATTGAAGGCCATTTGATCTCCTGAGTTTTGCACACTTTCGGCATATTGCCGAACACTGACGCTTATGTTGTCGCTATCCATCATTCCGTACAAAGAACCAAAAAAAACGCAAAGCCAATATTAGGCAATTGTAAACTTTAAATTGTATGTTCATTAATATGTGAGGTCAAAACTTCTTGATGTGGGCAAGAATGCCTTTTATGATCCTTCCGTTTTGAAACCCCAAATTCCTGCCTGGTCGGGCGGGCGGATCCACTTGTTCTTTATCGCCTGGATTCTATTACCTTCCAAAACGGCAGGCGCATACCTTGGGATCCAGGGTGTTGTTCCAAGAAATCCTCGATAGCCTGGTTAGGTTTTATTCGTTTTTCGTGGTTTATTTTTGACAATTTCACAACCAAATAATAATAAAAAAACGATATTTTAAATTATTGGAAGAAAAAGTCCGTGCAAAGGTTTGCATTCCCTCTAGCCAATTTATACCGCTTAGTGCTATCTTCGTCTTGCATGCCCCCGCTTCCTATACCGTAGATAAATACATGTGGAATATAGATTCCAAGAATTACAGGCTTATATATAGAATACATGCGTTCTTCCTTACTTGCCGTCCTTTGTACCATTGCCCAATTGGTCATTGCCCAGGAAATCAAAATCCATTCACACAATGATTATCTGCAAAATGTTCCCTTTTGGGAGGCCTATGCCAATGGCCTCCAGTCTATTGAAGTGGATATCTTTTTAAAGGACGATATCCTTTATGCCGCACATGGGGAATCCGATATTATTCGGAACCGCACCCTGGAAAACCTGTATTTACAACCGCTACGGAAAGCTTCTTCCCTGCAATTGGGGGAAGTGCAAAAACTGCAACTTTTAGTAGATATTAAGTCCGAGGCGCGCAGTACTTTGGGAAAACTGGTTGCCGTACTGGAAGGTTATCCGGACATCATACATAACCCCAAAATTTCCATTGTTATCTCCGGAAACCGGCCTGAGCCCAAAGCCTATGCGCGATACCCCGATTATATCCTCTTTGACTACCAACAATTGGAAGATATGGAAGATAAGGCGTATTGGGACAAAGTGGCCCTGATAAGCCTAAACCTCAAAAATTTCTCACGCTGGAACGGCAAGGGCCGGTTTACCGCCGCCGATCTTGAGAATGTAAGGAAAGTAGTCCAATTGGCCCATTCCCGAAAAAAACCCTTTCGGTTTTGGGCCACCCCGGATTCCAAAACGGCCTGGAAAGCACTAAGCGACCTAGGGGTGGATTACATAAACACGGATATGCCCTATGCCTGTTCCGCTTACCTAAAAACATTGGGGCATCGCGTTTACACCAATACGCTTACTTCCAAAGTATATGTCCCTTCTTATGTTTCCGATCAAGGGAGTGGCAAAGTACAAAACCTGATCCTTCTTATTGGCGATGGCAATGGGCTTTCCCAAATCTCGGCAGCGACCTTGGCCAATGGCGGAAATCTTACCCTGACCCAGTTTAAAAGCATTGGCCTGTTAAAGACCCAATCCGCAGATGATTTTACCACGGATTCCGCTGCCGGGGCCACCGCCTTGGCCACGGGACAAAAAACCAACAATCGCGCCATAGGTACGGATTCCCAGGGCAACCCCTTGGAGAATATTACCGAAATCCTAAAAGCGAAGGGATTTAACTCCGGATGTATCACTACGGATCATATTGCCGGGGCAACACCTGCTTCGTTTTATGCCCATAGAACCGATCGATCGGAAACCGAGGGAATTCTTTCCGATCTTTCAAAAAGCAAGCTTTCCCTCCTTATCGGGGGAGGATCAACGGAACTGGGGGAACAGTTGGGGATTAAAGGATTTTCTTCCGTTGCCCTCCTGGGAAACTTAGGAAAAACCAAAGCGGACAAGGTTGTACATTTTCTTGGTCAAGGGGGTGTCCCAAGTGTTCGGAAAGGTAGGGGGCCCGTTCTAAAAGAAGCTACCCAACAAGCCTTGGCCTTTTTAAAATCCAAAAAAAGGCCTTTCTTTCTATTGGTGGAAGGGGCCCAAATAGATAGCTATGGCCATGCCAAGGACACCGGGGGCATTGTTACGGAAGGCATTGATTTTGACAAGGCGGTGGGCGAGGCCCTGAAATTCGCCGATGCTGATGGACAAACCCTGGTCTTGGTCACCGCCGATCACGAAACGGGGGGGTTCAGCATTCCCCAAGGTAGCTTAAAGGACAAAACCATAGAAGGCGATTTTACCACACACGACCATACCGGGGCAATGATCCCTATTTTTGCCTATGGCCCAGGATCCCAATACTTCCAAGGTGTCTATGGGAACAATACGGTCTTTGACAAAATGTTGGAAGCGCTGGAAGTGGAAAAGAACCGGTAATTATATTATCCGTTAACCTTTATTTTAAAATCCATGAAGTACAAGTGCCTTATTTTTGATTGTGACGGGGTATTGGTGGACAGCGAAGGTATCACCGCAAACGTCTTGGTAGACATGGTCCGTGACCTCGGAATTACCCTTGATCTGGAATTTGTGCTACACCATTTTGTGGGAAAGTCCCTAAACGATATCATGGTCCATCTAAACAATCTTTCAGACGAAAAACTACCTCCCTCCTTTGAAGGGGAATATCGTAGAAAGACCTTTGAGGCCTTTAAAACGCAACTTAAAGCCATAACCGGGGTACACGATCTTCTTAAACAGTTGAAACTTCCCTTTTGCACGGCCTCCAGCGGACCCATGAATAAAATTAGGCATAACCTAACCGTTACAGGGCTTATCCATTTCTTTGGGGAAAACATATTTAGCTGTTACGAAATCCAGGTCTGGAAACCCCAACCGGATATTTTTCTTCATGCTGCCAAAACCATGGGATTTCTGCCCCGGGAATGCGCAGTAATCGAGGATAGCACCGTAGGGGTAGAAGCTGCCTTGGCCGGCGGATTTGATGTCTTCGTATATACCAGGGACGGGAATGCACCAAAATTGGATTCCCCCAAGATAAAGGCCTTTACGGCAATGGAGCAGCTCCCTAACCTCCTTGTCTAATTTATCCCTAGTGATGGTTCTTTGCCATTCCAAAATACGGAACTCGTCTTGGGTTCACAGTAATGGCATTACTTTAGGCAACCACACCCTAAACCTGAACCTTTTGTCCTAAAAATCGATTACCCATTCCAAAAATCCCTTAGACCTATATTTATAGCTGTTGGCCGAATTTAGTCCAATATGGATTCGTCAAAATCCGATAATTCCGGCTTTTTGTCCAAAAATTTTAATGGCCTTACTTAAAATAATCAATTTCGTATCGGTAATTGATAAAAAGTAGGTGTATGAACAAATTATTACTTGTAAAAGAAATTTATGTAGAGGCTTTTAAGGGCTGGACGTATTTGTTGCTCAGAAGGGGCTTTAAGGTCTACTCCTGGGCCTGTTTTATCCTTTTGGCGCTTACGGCCTATGCGCTGGCATTTCGTATTGCTACGGGCTTCGCATTTGATTAGGAAGGCTTTTGCCCAAACGAGTAGGGCAAGAGTCCCGGTCCGCCGGGTAATCGACATAAAAACAAAGGCCTCTTGGGATTCCAAGAGGCCTTTTTGGTTTCCCTTTCCAATTTAATAAGGTCCCTTACCCGGACTAAGCTTTACCGAAAACGGATGTGTCCTCAACTCTGTTCTTTCGTGTTCTTGAAGTTTATGGTCTTTAAAATGGCCTCCAATTCAAACATATAGTCCCTTTTTTCAGTTGCGGGAGCAAAAGTAAAACCTTCCAGGACAAGCTTTCTACGATTTTCTTTGTCATCTATTACATAGGTAACAAAGGGACCCGCCATGGGATAATTCTTAATGTCCCAAATACCACGCACCTCCAGAACGTCCTTCCCGTCTATGGTGGTGCGAAACACTGATGGTGAAAATGCGGGCTCAGTGCGCATATGGGTCTTTTTTCCAGGGACATCCGGGCCTGGAATATAGAGATTTCCTATAGAATCCCTCATGCTTACTATGTCCTGCACAAGAGTGGAATCTTGTGAGAGGGCCTTATAGGGAATCTCATAGGCAATAATATTTTTGGTTCCTTTGGGGATTTGCATGTCCATCCACACAAAGTTGTCTTCCTGTTTGCCCACTTTATAAAGGGAAGGAACCGTAAGACCGATTCCAAACTCATCCTCAAGTGCTTTTTCCTTGTTTAGGGAACGCATAAAGCGTTTCTGGGACTCTTCAATCTCCATAGCCTTGAATTGGGCGATAATGGCCTGGGATTTTGTATTCAGGTTTTCAATTATCTCCGCATTGGTGCGTCCCTTTATTACAGCTACTTTCTGAGGGGTGGCGTATAGATCGGTCTTAACATGGGCAATATCCAGCGAATCTTTCTGAATGTATAGTACGGACCGCCTATTGCGCGTAGTACCGGTGAACACCTGGGGAGGGAGGTGTTGTAAACTAAAAAGGGGTTCGTCCCAGGTGAGCCCTATCACCGGAGCGGCAAAAAGTTTCCGTACTTCATCCCCTACCTCCCCTTTCCAGAGCTCGTTGTCCATGACCACGGCAAGGGAGTTGATGGCGCCTATGGAGCTAGGCTTATACCCTCTAGTGTCCTTTTCCTTGCAGGAATATGTCCATAAGGCAATTGTCCCTAAAAACAGTAGTGTCACTTTTTTCATGTGTTTCCTTTTATTGCTTTTCTCCCGATTGCTATCAGGAGGTTAAATACAACTTCTGTCCCGTCCGGCAAGACGGGTTGTATGACTAAAATAATCCTGTAAGAAGCCTCCAAGCGGGCATTCCCCAGTATGTGTAAGGATTTTTATCATGTCCGTTCCATTGATTACGGTTTTGACTTTTTAATGAGCTTATCCCTTTTCAATTTGTTAAAACCCGAATGAACGGAACGCCCGCCTGAACGCATTCGGGCAGGGAGCTTTATCCTACCGTTAGGTTCTGTTGTTTTTTGTCCTTCCCTGGCCGTACTTCCACCAAAGCTTATGCAATATGCTGACTGCCCAATGGGCAAGACGGGTACCATTCGAATTCCGAGTACTCGGGACAACAGAATCAAACCTCCATCCTTATAGCGTCCTCATAATTATAGGGACACGACGCATACATCCAAAAAAGGTTATATGGGTTCAACACTCCAAATTAGGAAAATATAGGGTAGGCAACAGCTAAAATCGTTCCATTTTTAGCTATTGCGCCGGTATTTTTAGGGAACCGGTCATTTTAGGAGGAGCAATCGCATAATTTTAACTTGGTTCCAGGGGTTAGGTTATTGCTTGTAAGGCCGTTCCAACGTTTAAGCTTGTCCACACTTACCCCGGGATACTTTCTGGATATGGTCCAAAGGGAATCCCCGCTGCGTACAGTATGCACTTTGGCGTCCGGGGAAAATGTCGTGGTCTTGGCAGGAGCAGAGGCTACGGTTGCGCTTGGGGTTCTTCTCGGAAAAATGGTAAGCCGTTGGCCCACCCTTAGATTGTTACTCCTAAGACCGTTCCATCGCTTTATTTGGCTTACGCCAACGCCGTAACGCTCGGCGATCTTGCCCAAATAATCCCCACTACGCACCCGATATCTGATCCGATTTTCCGCGGCGGCCTTCACCAATTGGGGCAAAGGGCTTTCCTTGCTTTTCAACTCCTTTTCCACATGGGCGTAGATGGCCTCCTCGTTGGCCACAAATTTACCCATGGCGGCCCTGGGCAACCTGAGGATATGCGTTTTTCCCTTTATGTAGGGTATAACATCCAATTTGTAGGAGGGGTTCAAGACTTTTAACTCTTCCTTGCCAACGCCTACCAGTTCCGAAATCTGATAAAAGGTGATAAGGCTTTTTACATGGATCGTATCGGTCTCAAAATAAGGCCGTTCCACAAGCTTGCCTTGAAGCCCATGTTCCTTGGCATACTCAAAAATATACATGGTAGCCAAAAAGGCAGGCACGTAACCTGCCGTTTCCCTAGGGAGATTACGGCGTATGTTCCAATAGTTTTTGTATCCCCCAGATCGGCGAATGGCCTTGTTTACATTGCCCGGGCCGGAATTATACGCGGCCAATGCCAGGTCCCAGTCCTTAAAAATAGCGTAGAGCTTGGCCAAGTAGGTACAGGCGGCCTCCGTGGATTTTATTGGGTCGCTTCGCTCATCCACATAACTGGTAACGCCTAAATTGTACATTTTGCCCGTGCCGTACATAAACTGCCAAAGCCCGGTAGCACCCACACGGGAGCGCGCCCTGGGGTTCAATGCCGATTCCACAATGGACAGATACTTCATTTCCAGAGGAATGTTATGATTGTCCAATTGCTGTTCAAAAAGGGGAAAATAGAACTGGCTCGTAGTGAGCATGCGCTCCATTAAATCCCGCTTGCGGGTTAAAAATGATTTAATGATATTCTCTAGGGACGGATTGTAAACAACATTAAAGGGTGTCTTTTGGTTAAGAAGTTTCAATCTGGCCTTTAGGGTGTCCGTGGGCAGGTTATACACATATTCCGTTTCACCATTCCCAATTCTTGAGGTATCCCTGCGGACAACCTCTTGGTACATTTCATCGGACAGTGCCGCATTTTTATATAGCTCCCGCATCCATAGGCTATCATAACGTGCGGCCTGGGGATTATCCGGAAGGTTAAAGCGTGTACTGTCCTTGGATTTTACAAGGGTCATAGGAGCATCACCAATCAAATTTTGGCCTTGGGGCGCTAGCTGCACCGCAAGCACGGAATCCTTTGCAATTGTTTCCGTGGAAGATTGCCCGGTGGATTCATTATCTGCTCGCTGGGCACATAAGAAAGTTACCGATACAGCGGAAATTAAAAGGGTAGAAAAAGCACTTTTGATTATCATGGACAAAGCATAAAGATTTCAGTGGGGCGGTCTAAAATCGCATTTTTTTTTCAAAGAATAAAACTTTGCGATGTTAAAACAACAACACGGGACTTTGATGCCCGTTTATCGATAACGCCTTTATTCTGCTAATATTGCCGCGATTCCAGGAAGGGTTTTTCCCTCGAGGCTCTCCAACATGGCGCCACCCCCGGTAGATACATAACTCACTTTGTCCTGAAAGCCAAATTGTTTTACCGCGGCCACCGAATCGCCCCCTCCCACAAGCGAGAAAGCCCCACTACGGGTTGCTTCATCTATAAAATTGCCCACAGCAATGGTTCCCTTGGCAAAATTCTCCATCTCAAAGACCCCCACCGGGCCGTTCCATAAGATGGTTCTGCTTTTGAGAATTACGGCCTTGAAGATTTCCAAGGTTCCTGGTCCTGCATCGAGGCCTTGCCAACCTTGCGGAATTCCACCTACATCCACACTTTGGGTATGGGCATTATTGTCAAAGTCGTCCGCCGCCAAAACATCCACAGGAAGATGAACTTCTACCCCTTTGTCCCTTGCCTTTTCCAGAATCTCCAATGCTAGGGACATCTTGTCGTCCTCACAGATGGAATCCCCAATTTGGCCTCCTTGTGCTTTTATAAACGTATAGGTCATCCCTCCGCCAATGATCAGGTGATCCACCTTATCCAGGATATTTTCAATAATGGTAATCTTACTGGAAACCTTGGCGCCGCCAAGAATTGCCAAAACAGGTTTTTCCCCAGATTCCATGACTTTTTCAATGGCTTGGATTTCCTTTGCCAATAGTTGGCCAAAACACTTGCGTTCAGGAAAATATTGGGCCACAATGGTGGTTGAGGCATGTGCCCTATGCGCCGTTCCAAAAGCATCGTTCACGTAAATATCGCCCAACTTCGCCAGTTGCTGGGCGAATGACGCATCCCCTTTTTCCTCTTCGGGATAAAACCGTAGGTTTTCCAACAACACCACTTCCCCGGGCTTTAGGTCAGCGAATATCTTTTCGGGTTCATTTCCGATGCAATCCCCTACAAATTTTACTTGTACGCCAATAATCTCGGAGACCTTGGAACAAATATGGGACAAGGAAAGATCAGGGTTTCGCTGTCCCTTTGGCCGCCCCAAATGACTCATAAGAAAAGCGCTTCCACCATCTTCAAGCACCTTTATAATTGTAGGTTTGGCCGCTTCTATCCTAGTGGTATCCGTAACGTTGAAATCCCCGTCCAGGGGCACATTAAAATCCACACGGATCAAAGCGGTCTTGTTCTCAAAATTAAAATCTTCCAAGGTTTTCATATATAGAGGTGTTTAGGGAGAGGCAAATGTAAAGATTTCCAAGGTACGGATAAAGAGGGCTTCGCTTTATTTGGATTCGGAAGGCGTAGCGAGCGACTACAGAAAAGGGAAAGATCGGTCAGGGGTCGATTCCCTGGGAAATGGGTTATCTTTGGCCCATGTTATTTAAGGATATCCTAGGGCTGGTCCACGTAAAAAACCATCTTACCCAAAGCGCCGATGCCGGACGTATTCCGCATGCCCAATTGTTCGTTGGGCCGGAAGGCTCGGGTACGCTACCTATGGCCGTGGCGTATGCGCAATACGTTATCTGTTCCAATTCCCATGGGGAAAACGAAGGAGGGGGCAGTTCCTGTAACCTGAAGTTTGACAGTTTCTCCCATCCGGATATGCATTTTGCCTTTCCCGTGGCCAATTCGGATAAGGTAAAGACCCATGCCGTCAGTGATCACTATTTGCCCGAATGGCGACGGTTTTTGGATGAACAGCCTTATGGGAATCTCTTTGACTGGTACCAACTGATCGGTATAGAAAGGAAGCAAGGACAGATTGGGGTGGACGAAGCCCAAGATATTGTAAAGAAACTATCTTTAAAATCCTATGAAGGAGGGTATAAGGTGATGCTTATCTGGATGGCCGAAAAAATGAATACCGCTGCGGCCAATAAACTCTTGAAGCTTATTGAGGAGCCCCCTGAAAGAACAGTCTTCCTTTTGATTACGGAAGATTTGGAGCAGATTATTCAGACCATACGTTCCCGATGCCAAGTACTGCACTTTCCCTCTTTGGCCGAAGACACTATAGCGCAAGGACTTGTTGGCAAAGGGCTAACCAGCGCGGAAGCCCGGCGCGTGGCCCAGGAGGCCAATGGCAATTTTAACAAGGCCCTAGATTTTATGAACCAGGATTCGGAAGACCTTGTGTTTGAAAAATGGTTTGTGCAATGGGTGCGCAGTGCCTTTAAGGCCAAGGGAAACAAGGGTGCCATACACGAACTTATCCTTTGGAGCGATGAGGTCTCCAAAACGGGCCGAGAGACCCAAAAAAAGTTCCTTTCCTATTGTCTTGCGGTAATGCGGCAGGCGTTGTTGA
>JBCCZF010000041.1:0-10576 GCA_039188035.1 Bacteroidota bacterium
ATTCCAAGTTGGTCTACCATATTAACCCGGAACACCAACTCTCCGTAAATTTTATCAACATCCAAAACAGGCTCTCCGCCCGGCTCGACGATAGTCCGGACGAGGATCAGGATTTTAGGGATTTAGATCTGGACAATTGGGGGGCCAGTGTAAAATGGGAAGGTAAAATATCGGATAAGGTCAATTTGGAATCGCGCTTTAGTACCTCCTCCCTGGAACTGGACAATACCAGTGAAGGTTTTTCCGGCACCCAGCGTTCGCGCTTGGAAAAATACAGCAACACTATTAACGACACTCGTTTTATTTCAGAGGTTACCATTAGGGCCGGGGAGAGCACGACTTTGGAAACGGGCTATTCGCTAACCGGGTATAACCTGCGTTTTGATGAACGGGTAGATCAGGACAATTTCGCCAGTGGCAGGAACCAGAATGCCATTTTGCACAGTACCTATGCCTCTAGCAAGAATAATTGGGGGGATAACTTTACCACTACGATAGGTCTCCATGGGGATTATTATGGCCCCAGCAATACCCTTTATATAGATCCTAGGGTATCCTTGAGCTTTCGCATTAACAACGCGCTTTATCTAAAAAACTCCCTAGGAAGATCTCGGCAGTTTATCCAAAAAAAACTTAGGGACGATTTTGACGATTTCAACGACCAGGCCCAATTTTGGTTTTTGCCGGATAAGACCACGGCAGTTCTTAAAAGTAACCAAATTATGTTGGGAACGCTCTATACCAAGAATAGTTGGTTGGTCGATTTTGAAATGTACCTCCGTAATACGGATAACGTTACCCGCCAGGCCGAAACGGAAAATTTAATCCCCGTTACCCTAAAAAGTTGGGGGGCGGACCTCTTTTTAAAAAAGCGATGGAACACTGTTGAGGCCCTCTTGAGTTACTCGCTAAGCGAGACCGTTACGGAGGCCATGGAGACCAGCCCTATCTATTTTGATCAACGGCATATTCTTAACCTCACCGTGCTCCTGCACCTGAAGCAATGGGAATTTGCAGCCAATTGGGGTTATTATACGGGAATGCCCGTTATTGTCCCGGGTACCCTGGATATGGGTAATATGGACGAAACCCCGGACAATCTCCAAACCACTTTAGGGGAACGTTTTGAAAACCAGCATCAATTGGATATTGCCACCACCTTTAGTTTTCCCAAAACACCCAAAGATTGGAAAGGCATCATAGGATTGTCCTTTTTAAACGTATACGATAGGCAAAATACGGTGAATCTCTTCCAAAACAACACCATGTCCGACACCCCTTTCCGGAGTGCTATTCGCTTCTCGCCCAACCTTCAGGTCCGCTTTAGGTTTTAGTTTTTTCATTTTCTACAGGAAATCAGTCCGTGGACGATGACATTCCGCCATTACTAAAACATTGGTTTATAGCATGTTAAATCCTTAAAAGAAGGATTTAACAAAATATTTCGAATTATTCCGTGCAATCCGGGTTGGGTAAAATTAGCCTTGGGACGTAGTACAGGCAAGAAACCCGAATAAATAGTATAACCCGACAATAAATGTCACAAAAAAGAAAAGTTATGAAGCGTACCGATTTAAAAAGAATACTGCTTGCCGCGCTGACCTTGGTCATATTTCAGGCTTGTGAGGTGGATGATGACACCGTAGTTTTGGAAGAAGATACAGAAACGGGAACCATAGACGACGGCGACAACGATGAAGTGGCCATTGGCAATAGCATGACCAATAGGTTTGGTGAGACCATGGACCTATCCGATACGACCAGCGAATTGATCGTACAATGGAACGAATTGCTTTTGGTATTGGATCGATACGCCACCGGAATGCGGCCCAATGCCACTTCCAGGGCTTTGGCCTACATTGGGTTGGCGGCCTATGAAACCGCGGTAAGCGAGATGCCTGCCTATAGCTCCAACACTACCAGACTTAATGGTTTTAGTCTGGACGCCGGACAAATACCAGATAGTTTAAATCTGGATATTGCCCTAAATGCCTGTTATGCCAGGGCATTGGACTATTTTATCTACAATGTTCCCAATACGGTAAATTCCGAAATCGATGACCTGGAAGAAGAAATGTTGGACAGGTTCTCCACCGATCTCACCGAGAATGTGGTAGAGGCGTCCCAACAATGGGGAAGATATGTGGCCGGCCGTGTCATCCGGTATAGCCGTTCCGATTCCGAGGCCGAGGAACAGATCAGGGATCCGCAACCGTTTGATTATGAGCCTCCGGTAGGTGATGGATTTTGGACCTATAGTGCCGATGCCGAAAGGGCATGGTATCCCTACTGGCGTTCCGTTAGGACTTTTGTAATCTCCACAGATGAGACCAGCACAGAGGAGCCGTATGACGAGTACAGCGAAAATCCCAACAGCGGGTACTACGAGCAGATGGTTGAGGTATACGAAACAAATAATACCGCCAGGGAGGAACAAAACGAGGATTTGTGGATTGCGGAATTCTGGTCCGATGATGTGGAAGGCTTAATGATGAGTCCCCCGGGGCGTCAGATATCCATAACCGCACAATTGATAGAGCAGTACGATCTAGGGATGGACGAGGCCTTGGCCCTACTCCTAAAGGTCGGATTTGCACTCAACGATGCCGCAGTGTCTTGCTGGGACGACAAATATACCTATATGGTCATGCGCCCAAGTGTGTATATCCAAGAGTTTATCGATCCGGATTTCCAAACCAATCTGTACAAGTTTATCTTTTGGCCCAATCCCTCCTTTCCGGGGTATCCGTCAGGGCATTCCACGTTTGCCTCGGCCGCGGGTGGCATATTTATCGATACGTTTGGGGACAATACCAACTTTACCGACCGCTCCCATGAGGGAAGGACGGATTTCTTGGGCACGCCACGCCAGTTCAGCACCTTCTCCGACATGGCCGAGGAAAATGCCTTCTCCAGAATACCCCTTGGCGTACATATCCGTATGGATTGTTCGGAAGGGCTACGATTGGGGTATGAGATAGCGGATGCTGTAAACGACTTTGCTATTTCCTCAGGGAACGATCTATAGAAAACCTAAGAAAATTACGGTTACTGCGCTAACCCTAAACCTTCTTCTCCGTATTTGGGGAGGGAGGTTTTTTTTATTGGATGCATAAAGGGTTAACAAAATTGCCTGTATAAACAGCTGCCAACACTACGGTAAACCAAGTACCCTATTGGGATATCGCCGCTTTTGCAGAAAAGAAACTGAAATTGGCAGATGAAGTATACAAAGAAAATCCATAAATCCTTATCTTTCCGTTCCGTACAAATCACCCGTATTTAGATTTTTCACAATGATCAAAAGATTTCTTTTCGGCATCGTGTTCATTGCACTTTTTTGCAGCCATGACATGTTTTTAAAGTTGGACGGTTTTTTCCTGGAACCCCAAACACAAGCAGTAATTGCCCTGTACAATGGTACGTTTGAAAAAAGTGATAACGTAATCGCGCGAAATAGAATGCTGGACGTAAGCCTTGTGGGCAACGGAAAACGCATGGCCATAGATTCGGCCCAGTGGTATGAAGAGGACAACATCACCTTTCTTAAGATTCCTTCCGGAGACGCGGGCACTAAATTGGTAGGGGTGTCCACAGCCCCAAGAAACATTTCACTTTCGGCCGAAGATTTCAATAGGTACCTGGAACATGATGGCGTTGTTGATATGTTGAACTGGAGAAAGGAAAACAACGCTATGGATCAGGATGCCGTAGAGCGTTACTCCAAACATGTAAAAACCATATTCCAGGTTGGAGAAACCCAATCCAATGATTGGAGCACCGTTTTGGGATACCCCATAGAATTTGTCCCTTTGGAAAATCCCTATGACGTCCATACGGGGCATACTCTAGCCGTAAAACTGCTGCTGAACGGTAGTCTCTTGGCAAACCAATGGGTCTATGTAGGGCATGAAACATCGAAAGAGGCACACGAACATGACCATCATCACGATCATAACACAGCGCATTCACACGATCATGATGACGACCACGCGAATACCGGTCATCAACACCCCTTTGTTGAACAGTTACTAACGGATGAAAAGGGCATCGTAGAAATAGATATTACGGCAAAAGGGGTTTGGTACCTGCGTACCATTCATATGGCACAATCCAAGGAAGAAGGACTTACCCATGAATCCAACTGGGCCACCCTAACCTTTGCCATTGGGGACGGCCATTCCCATGATCACGATGATCATGATTCCGACGGACACCAGGAGGAACACGATCACGATAACGACGATCACGATCATCATTGGCATATACCCTCCTATGCCTATTGGATTGGCAGTATTGTATTGATATTGGTCTTATTCTTAGTCTTTAACCGCAAAACCTAATTCTATCAAAAATCCAAGACATTTTCTGGTTCGTTGTTTTCTGTTGCTTCCGTTGTTCCTTTGGGCGCATGACGTTAGCGATGGCGACCAACAACTTTTAAACAACGGGGGGCTGCTTTCTTATATATGGGTAGGGGCCAAACATATGGTTACGGGTTACGATCACATCCTGTTTTTGGTGGGGGTGATTTTTTTTCTGAAGGATTTTCGGGATATCGTAAGGTTCATCACCGCATTCACCATTGGCCATAGCATTACCCTTATTGGTGCCACCTATCTGGGCATTGCGGTAAACGAACACATCATTGATGCCATAATAGGTTTCAGCGTCCTGTATAAGGGATTTGAAAATTTAGGTGGGTTTGAAAAGGTCTTAAAAATCCCTTCGCCCAACCTACTGGGCATGGTCTTTCTCTTTGGATTAATCCACGGACTGGGCTTGTCCACACGCCTACAAACCTTTGCCATGGGGGAATCCGATTTTCTTATGAAAATCATCAGTTTTAATATAGGGGTGGAATTGGGGCAGATAGCCGCATTGATTCCCATAATCGCATTGATCAATTATTGGCGGACCAAGAAAAGCTATGACGCTTTTTACAAAGCCGTTAATGTGTATTTGGTCATTGCGGGGATAGGGCTGGCCGGCTATCAAATCATGCAGTATCTTGGAACACATCCTCATTGAGGAATAGGCACTCCTAATAAAGTCTTGAGGGTAATTCGATAAGCAATCGTTTTTCAGGATTTCGGCAATAGGAAATCCCATAAAAATCACAAAAGATTAAAATTCGATAGGATGGGCAGTATTCAGGATATGAACAATCGCATTAAGCAAAACCAGGCGCAACGTCCATCCAAACGAGCCAAGTTTAAAGAGCATAATCGAGAGGTCATTTATCCCTCAGAGAAAAAAACACGGGCAAACGCCTTTAAGACTGTATCTCCCGAGCAACTTTCGGTGATAAAGAAACAGATTAAGGAAAGTGCCGTAAGGGAGCAACGAAAAAAGCGGTTGGTGCATATCCTGCTACTTGTTTTTGGCATCACCTTACTTATTGCCTTGGTGTTATTAGCTAAGCTAATTGATATAGAAGCAGGAAGCCCTTAAACACCTACATCTTCTTCATATTTTTTCTCTTAAGAAATTCCCACACCGTGCAATAAACTAGTTTATGGAACAGGTGTACGACAAACTTCACTGTCCCTTTGTTTTGACTTCCCTTAATCCCTCCTTTTTAGGAGGGAAACTATTTTGAAAAGCCTATAACCTAGGACAGTTTTTCACTTGGCTGAAGATAAACACTTAAAGCATACGTTAGGTTTTTATAAGGTTTCGAAACTCGAAATTGCAACTCCTTGCAGTCTACGCTCGGGCGCTGGAAGTATCTCCATATTGTCCCATAGCCCAGAGACCAGCGTATGCGCATACGCTTTAGGCAATGCCCTATCGATCATACGTTTACTTGCTGTTTTATAGTCGTAGTCCAAAGGTCTTATTTGAAATTGCAGGCCTTCCGATACTTCGTCCAGGATGGCGTACCACACCCTAGGGGTACCATCATTGCCCGGCATCCCGATTACCCCGGGATTCAACCAAATGCCATTCACCAACTTTTCATAAAAAGGAAGCCCGCAATGTCCGGCAATAATCAGATCACACGCCAAATCTTTAAACTGGGATTCCTTTACTGCAAGGGGGGTCGATTTAAAAATATATTGGGATACGTTCCCAAAGGCACCATGCACCACACCTATTGTCCTATGGGCATAGGTAAAGCGCATATAGTGGGGTAAGGTGGCCATCCATGCTCGAGAATCCGGAGATAATTGGTCATTGGCATAGGGGAACCACCTTCGGGAAAAGGTATCACAGCGGCCCCCAACTTCAAAATCACAACCACAATCTGCCTCTCCAGCAACCAATTGCAATTCCACATTGCCGGCAATACTACCTGCCCCCCATTGCTTAAATCGCTGTACGGTTTCCTCCGGCTGGGCACAATACCCGACAATATCGCCCGTGCAAATGCAGTTTTCGGGGGGAATCACTTCCGCTTCGGCAACGGTTATCAAGGCTTCCAAGGCTTGTAGGTTGCTATAAACTCCCCCGAAAAGGAGCATCTTGCCCGTTTTTGTCCCTAGGTTCACTATCAAACTCATTTTTTCATCCATTGTGGCATCAGATAAAGTAAAAAACAGCAAAATATCCCCCAAAAATTTACCCATAGCAGCTCGGCATAATGTCCCGAAGTTAAAATGAGGAATTCCGGGAAAACATCCAAAACCAAGAGCAGACCAAAAAAGAGCCCTCCAAAAACGCTAAGGTGAAAACTTAAGGGTGAAGCAGAACCCTTCCAAAGCAGAAAAACCGGGGTAAGCCCAATGACCATTGTTCCGCTTATGGTGGTTGCCGAAAGAATCGTGGCATCCATAAAAACGGGTAGGGTTCCCAATACCGCCACGGCAATCATGGCCGCTCTACCAAAGGAGATGCGGTTTCCCCAATTGAGGTCTACGGCCAACAATTTGGAGAAGGAGGAAAAAGTAGAGTCCAGGGTAGAGGCCGCCGACGTAATCATTATAAAATTGACCACAAGCAGGGTTACCATACCAAACGACCTCCCGACCACTACGGCCGCCTGGCCCACCATACCCTGATGGTGGGCGTAAATCCCGATGACACTATATAGCACAATACAGATGCCCCCTACCAAACTGGCCCAAAGAAAGGCCCTTAAGGTGATTTTTGGTGTACTCAGAAAGCCCCGATCCGTGAGCACGGGATCGTGGAAGGGATAACTAAAGGATTGCAAAAGTGCGGCAAACAACAGGTTAAGCCCTGTATCAAAAGACCAGGTTCCGGATTGTATTGCAGTAGTCGCCGAAAAGGACGCGTCCGCTGTCCAAATGTTCCATAAAACCACCATTAACAGCAGACTAAAGAGCACCATTTGTACCGTATCCGTAAAAATGGAACCACTTAACCCCCCTTTTAGCGCATAGGCCAATGTGAGGAACGTAAACACCAAAATGGACAAATAATACGGCCAGGATCCGTATTCCCCAAAATAGGAACCAATGACCATGGTATTGCTCCAAATCTCATTAAAAAGGCGTATGCTAATTAATAGCGAGAACACGGCCACGGCTCCCCTCCCAAAGCGGGAACCCAGAAAATGATGGATACTGGTATAGTTCCCGTATTTCCGAATGCGGTACAGCAGTATTCCGGCCACGGCAAAGGAAAGGTAATACGCGGCGTAGGCCAACCCGCCTACCAGCCCAAATTCCAGTCCCAAATTGGCGGCATTGGTAATGCTTTTGGCAAAAATCCACGAAATGACCAAAGACCCCATAAGAACCAGGGTATTGGGCGTCCTTTTGTGGTATACCGCATTGAAGAACTGTTCCTTGTTTTTGGCCCAGGGGGAAATGAGGAACAGGATCAAACTAGATCCCACCACCAAAGTCCATTGCCAAAACACCGCATCCATCCTGTTATCGTATTAATCCACATCCCACCAAACGGGGACGTTAACGCTATTGTCATCCGTTCGAGAGGCCGCTTCGTTGTAATTGATGCTATTCAGGGCCTCTTCCTCCGCGGGATACGGCATACGTACGGGAATCAAATCGTTGTTGAGGCTCGCCAAAAGGGTCTTTAGACGGGGAAAGCCCGAGCGCCGGTATTCGATCCACCCTTCATACCCATTAACCATATTGGCAATCCATTTTTGGGTAAAGATGCGCTCCAAAGAAGCTTCCCCTCCCGAACCATAAGGGGCCTCCACAGTCAAATAGTCTGTGGGCAGCGGTGTGTCCCAATAGGCAAACGCCAGGGTAACCCCGGTTTCATAAAGGGGTTGGGGGTCTGCAGCGATCCATCCCCGCTCTGCCGCTTCGGCCAATAAAAAATAGGTTTCCCAGGCGGTCATAAAGTTTGCCTTTAATCTCCCGGTTTCCTCCCGAAAAATAGTTCCTGCCAAGGAGTAATCCGCAAGGGCTACGGTAGTTTCCGAGGCATCTATGCCATTCAACAGTCCATTAAACTCCCCCAGGTCGCTATTCGCAAAAGGCCGAAAAAAAACGGTTACCCTGGGATCATTTCGCACCGCCATGATCTCTTCCATGGTTTCGGACATGACAAAGTTGTTAAAATCCCCGATTCGCAATCGGGCCAAGCGGAAATTATTGGGTTCCCCATCCGTAAAACTGTATACGGCATTTCCCGAATTGTCCGAAATAAAGCTTCCGGAGTCATAAATGGCCTGAAGATCGTCCGAAACATCTACCCTATCCGAAATACGAATCAAAGCCTTGATACGTAATGAATTGGCAAAGCGTATCCAAGCTTCCAAATCCCCATTGAACAGAATATCCCCTTCCAATTGAATGCTTCCGGAATAGTTCTCCAAAGCAGCAATACCTTGATTCAGGTTATCCAAAATACCCCCTTCATCCGTATAGATGCGCTCCTGCTCGTCGTATACCGGGTTTACCGTACCTTCACCGCCCCGAAAGGCCTCAAAATAGGGGATATCCCCAAAGAAATCCGTTAAGGCGGCAGCCATATAGGCCTTCATTATCCGCGCTGGACCTTCATAGACCAATAAGGTTGGATCGGCCAAGGCAAGTTGCAATATGGTTTCGTTATCCCTAAGGTTTTGGTAGAAAATAGGCCATGGGTTTCCACCCAGTTGGGGGGATTTCAAATCGTGTCTATCAAACAGGTTAAAATCCAGGGCCGTGGTGTATTGCCCCAGGAGATTACCTGCGGTGAATCCCTCATAGGACATTTGCTCGCCATAGTCATAAATTACCTGCCGTAGCAATAAACTGGGCTGTACGGAGATAGGTTGGTTGGGATTGGTATTGATTTCCTCAAAATCCTTCGTGCAGGACAACAACAAAACGAGAATTGAAAACATATAGAAAAACTTCATTTTAGCTACTTTAAAAATTGATTCCCGCCTTGATACCAAAACTACGCGTGGTGGCATAGGACATATCCTCTACACCGCCAACAAAACTGTTCCCTTGAACGGCAAACTGCTCCGGATCAAAATGGGGATTTTCCGTTATCGCAAAAAGGTTCCTTCCAATAAGGGATAGCCTAAGGTTGGCCTTCTCCCCCAACAAGGGGAAACGGTCAAAGGTGTATCCCAGGGAAAACTGCCTTAATTTTAAGAAAGAGGCGCTATAGACATTATTTTCCTCGTGATTGCGATCATAAAACTGACGGTAATAGCTTTCCGCGGAAACGGCCAAGGTATTCTGTTCGTATACCGGGGCATCGGCCGTGCCCACATTGACCACGCCCTGAGGAATAATGCCTTCTTCGGGCCTGAACCCCGTTTCGGCCAATTGGCCACCTACGTTGCCCAAGGCCCGCGTCCGGGATACGATAATTCCTCCCTGCCGCCAGTCCAACAAAAACCCAAGATTCCAATTCTTATAACGGAAACGGTTGTTGAAACCCAACATAAAATCCGGGTTGTAGTTCCCCAGTTTTTGCAGGGTATTGTCCGGGATATAACGGGCCTGATCCTTAAGGATAAAATCGCCATTTTCGTTTCTAAGATACCCTGTGCCATAAAGGTCACCGATACGACCCCCTTCCTCCACCTGTACAAAAACCGTTTGGTTCTGACTGTCGTAGATTCTTGAAAAGGCGAGGGTAAGCCTGCCTGCTTCCTGGGGCAAATCTTCCACCGTGGCCCGGTTTCTACTAAAGTTAAAGGTACCATTCCAACTAAAATCCTGGTTATATACCGGGGTGATTCCCGCAATGACCTCCCATCCCTGGGACCGTACCTGCCCTCCATTTACTACTTGTTGGGTGAAGCCGGAGGATATGCCAATGGGAAGCGAAATGATTTGATCTTTGGTAACCGCATTGTAATAGGAAACATCCAAGTTTAGGCGATCCCCAAAAAAACGAATATCCGCGCCCACTTCAATAGAAGATGTCTGCTCCGGTCTAAGATCGGGGTTAGCGATGGTGTTCTGCTCACTAAAGGTAGGTTGCCCATTAAAGGAGGTTTGGGCCACAAAGGCGCCAGAAGTCTGGTAGGGATCGGTATCGTTCCCCACCTGTGCCCAACTGGCCCTAAGTTGGGCAAAGGATATCGCCTTGGGCAATTGGGCCACCTTGGACAATACAAAACTGGAGGAAAATGACGGGTAAAAGAAAGCCGTGTTATCTACGGAAAAGGGCGTGGCCAACGCAC
>JBCCZF010000042.1:0-10536 GCA_039188035.1 Bacteroidota bacterium
CTTAAATACCGGGGATGACAAAATGAAGGCCTAGATTCTGGTCATAGGGCTCGTAATGAACTTGTTCCTATAGAAGAATGTGTTTAATAACCTGGCCATGTATTTTATCACCTTTCTTCGCAATGGGGTTCTCAAGGATCTTCGAAACCGCATGTACCAGAAAATCACCGAGCTACCCGTTTCCTATTATTCGGAAAAACGTAAAGGCGATGTTATAGCTAGGATTACATCCGATGTTCTGGAAATCCAGCATTCCTTCCTTTCCATTTTGGAGTTGATAGTGCGAGAACCTTTGACCATTCTTTTTACTATACTAATCATGTTCGGTATAAGCCTAAAGCTTACCCTTTTCGTATTTATTTTTATCCCTGTTGCCGGGCTGATCATCTCCCAAATAGGAAAATCCCTGAAACGGAAATCGGATCGGGTACAACGCGAACAAGGCCATTTCTTGTCCATTGTGGACGAAACCTTGGGAGGGCTTCGGGTCATCAAGGCCTTCAATGCCGAATCTCGATTTTACAAGACCTTTTCTGCCTCTACGGAACGTTTTTTCCAATACTCCAATAAACTTCTCAACCGTCAGAACCTAGCTTCCCCTACAGGTGAGTTTTTGGGCATCTTGGTAATTGGGGTCTTGTTGTGGTTTGGTGGAAAAATGGTATTGGTTGATGGTACTTTAGACGCTTCCTCATTCATTGCCTATATGGGATTGGCCTATAATATCCTTACGCCAGCAAAGGCCATTAGCAAGGCCTCCTATGGGGTAAAGAAAGGGAACGCAGCGGCAGAACGTGTATTACAGGTTTTGGAGACAGAAAATCCCATAGAAAACCATCCCGAAGCTCTACAAAAAGATGATTTTAAAGAGGCCGTAAAACTAAGGAATGTATCCTTTAAGTACGATGACGATTATATTCTCAAGGATTTTCACCTTATTATTCCCAAAGGTCATATGGTAGCCCTTGTAGGGCAATCGGGTAGCGGAAAAAGTACCGTTGCCAATTTGGTGACCCGCCTTTACGATGTAAATGAAGGGGAAATTCAAATTGATGGCATCAACATAAAAAACATCACTAAAAATTCGCTCAGAGATCTTATAGGTTTGGTAACACAGGATTCCATACTTTTTCACGATTCCATCAAAAACAACATTGGATTGGGAAAGGAAAATGCTACGATGGAAGAAATCAAAGAGGCCGCTCAAATTGCCAACGCAAAGGAATTCATTGACGGACTTGAACAGGGGTATGATGCCAACATCGGAGATAGTGGCACCAAGTTGAGTGGTGGGCAAAAACAGCGCTTGTCCATTGCTAGGGCGGTATTAAAAAATCCTCCGATTATGATTTTGGACGAGGCCACCTCCGCCCTGGATACGGAAAGTGAACGATTGGTACAGGATGCCCTGGAAAAGATGATGCGCAAACGTACTTCCATAGTCATTGCCCATAGGTTATCTACCATACAAAATGCGGATACCATTGTGGTGTTGCAAAAAGGGGAAATCGTGGAACAAGGCACCCATAAGGAACTCTTGGCCCAAAATGGAGTCTACACGAAATTGGTGGAAATGCAGTCCCTAGGCTAAAGGTTTCCCGTTTTAAACGTATCGATTTGGAAATATACTTATTGGTATTTTATCTTTATGTTTGAACAGATAACCCGTAGATTTCAAAACACAGTTTAAGTTCATCTAACATCGCATACCTTAGGTTTCATTTCTAAAAGCTCACGTCTTCATTAAACCTTTCCCTATTTTTATAGTCCAATACGAGAACGGAAACAAAAACTTTTGATTGCGGAGCGCGACTTAATTCAGGATCTTCAGGAAGAAACTACCCAAAGCCAGGCTTTTGAGGTATTGGTAAACACTTATAAGGAACGACTGTATTGGCATATCCGCAGGATAGTCCTGAATCACGATGATACGGACGATGTGCTCCAAAACACTTTTATAAAGGTGTACCGCAACATTCAGGGTTTTAAGGGCGAAAGCAAACTATACTCCTGGATGTACCGAATTGCAACCAATGAGGCCCTGGGCTTTTTAAAGGTGAAATCCCGAAAATTGGGTATGGACATGAACGAAATGCAGGAGCGATTGGTGCATAACCTACGGGCCGATGTGTATTTTGAGGGCGATGACATTCAACTGAAATTGCAAAGGGCAATAGCCAGTTTGCCCGAAAAGCAAAAATTGGTCTTTAACATGAAGTATTTCCAGGAACTTAAATACGAGGAGATATCGGAAATTCTGGAAACCTCGGTAGGGGCCTTAAAGGCCTCCTATCATCTGGCGGCCAAAAAAGTAGAGGCCCATCTAAAGGCACAGAGCGAATAGGAACTATGGACGAAATGAAAAAAGAACCGGATTTTAAGATGCCCAGAGGCTATTTGGAGGGTTTTAATAGCGATCTCCTAAAGAGATTGGAGGAAAACCAAGGAATCACTATTCCCAAGAATGACGGGTTGGGCATTCCAGAAGGGTATCTTGAAGGATTTAATGAGCGGCTTAAGGAAAAATTGGAAACACAGGAGATCAAAGTAGTTTCCCTGCCCGCCTGGAGAAACTACTTCTATGCAGCGGCTTCAATAGCGGCCGCTATTTTGGTGTTTTTGGGTATAAACGGATACCCTGGGAACCAATTCACCTATGGAGATCTGGCCCAAGCGGATATAGAAAGTTATTTTGATGATAACGATTTTGGGCTTTCCTCCTATGAGCTGGCAGAAACCTTGGCGCTGGAGGACATGGAGGGAAACGACATTTTGGAGGAAGCCTTGGAAGAGCAGAACATTATGGAGTATTTGGATGATAACCTAGACGATTTTGAAGAATTAAATATGACAATCGATGAGGATGAACAATAAAATTATACTATGCGCCCTTACCCTTTTGGGTACCACGCTGCTCTATGGGCAGCGCGGCCAGGGAAGGGAAAAGATAAAGGCACTCAAGGTAGCCCATATTACGGAACAATTGGATCTTACTTCCAAAGAGGCCGAGGTGTTCTGGCCCGCGTACAACGCCCATGACAGCCAAATGGAAGAATTGAGGAGAAAGGAGCGCCGTGAAATAAGCGGAAAACTCCGTAATCTGGACGAACTATCCGATACGGAGACCAAAGCACTTCTAAATGAATTAATGGCCCTACAAAGGGAGAAACATCAAGTGGAATTCGATTTTATGCAAAAAATGCAAAAAATAATTTCTCCCAAAAAAACCCTCTTGCTAGTGAAAGCTGAAGAGGATTTTAAAAGGCGCTTACTCCATGAAATGCGAAAAAGAAGATCCGGCGATCGATGAACCGATTCTAAAGTTTCGAAATTCGATAAAGGACATACAAAAAGAGGCCATAGGCCTCTTTTTGTATTAAACCATTCCCAGGAATCACAGTCCAAGTATCATAACAGTGTCCCAAAACCTTTTGGGGCGGACACAAAAAAACAAACGTTATGAGAAGTATTAAGATGATTGTTGTTGTATGGGCCCTTTTGGGGGCCATGGTCTCCGTTAACGGTCAAACCAGAACCGTACAGGTATATCCCCGAATCGGAACTGTGGTGACCACAATACACAAGCCTACAGTAGTGGTACACAAAAACGTACGCTTCCACGTTGCCAACGGGGTATGGTACAAGGCCCGGGGAAGAAAATATGTCGTTTCCGCAGCACCTTTGGGCGTCCAAGTGCGAAGTTTGCCCCGAGGAAATACAGTTGTCCGTATTAACGGTAGAAAACTGTACCGATACAAAGGCGTATGGTACAAAAAACAGGGAAGGCGCTACGTTGTGGTTACCGTTTGATCCACAGATCGCAAAAAAGAAAAGGAGCTGGCCACAGCTCCTTTATGTTTTAAATAAAATCCGGGCAATTCTTCCCTTCCCGGAAGCATAGGCTACCGTACACGAGGCAAAACGAAGGCTATAAAAAGGCTCCTTGGACAAGGTTTTCCAAGTTTTACCCCTATCCCGGGAATAGGAAATACCCGTAAAGCCAACAGCAACGATCTCCTTCCCCCCCGAACCAGGGACGAATTGTACACAACTCTCGTAACCGGGAGGGTCTCCATCGGCTATCAAAGACCAGCTCTTGCCGCCATTCGTTGTTATCGCTTTATTACCTATTTGTTCGGAAGGTTTTGTATAATCACCCCCGAAGACAATACCCAAGTCCCGATCATAAAAATCCATGGAGTAAATTCCTTGGGTAGGGAGTTTGTTTTGTATGGGCGTTTGGGTCACACTCCAGGATCTGCCCTTGTCCGGGGAATAATAAATTCTACCCCCCGTAGTAGCCACCCAGGTTTTGTCCCCAATTACCTTGATATTGGTATTACTTGCGGCAAAAGCACCTTCCCCTTCCAAGCTTTTCGGAAGATCGGAACAGAGTATCTTGTTCCAATGGTGTCCACCGTCACGGGTAACAATAATGGACAAACATCCTTCTCTGCTATCACCAATGGCAATCCCTTCCCTATTGTTCCAAAAGGTCATGGAATCATAGAACACCCCGTCCCCTTCTTCCTTGTAGACCAAATCCATCTTATCGTCCTCGCCCGTTTTGTACAACAAGGCGGGATTCCCAATGGATAATATAAAAAAATCTGTTGCATTATGGGCCACGGCCCTGAATTCCGGGATACTGGTATGGTATTTTTCAATCTTGGAGCGAATCTTCCCAGAGTTTAGGTCTATTGTTCCAAAAGCCCCTTTGTCCGCTGCAAATGCCAGACTATGGCCCATCAACCCAATAGCCCGTATGCTGAGGGAGTCCGAATAAAGCAACTCAATTTCAACAGAAGTATACGGGGCCCTATTTTTCCCGGCATTGCAGGAAAGCAAAAAAATCGTAATGGGAAGGAAAAGCCATTTTTGCATGGTAGCAGTATTAGATCCGCTACTAAAAGTAGCACAAAAAAGAAAGTTGGCTCCCCTAGGTATGCAAATCCAAAGCCAAGAAATGCAAAGTGCCCAAGTCCTCTTTATGCTCCTAGGGCAAAAATGTGGACTGTTGTACTTTGGTCCATTGTACGGGAAAGAAAGAAAAGGGTTCCGAGGAACAGCAACTTTATACCTCCTTTTTGAGAATTTCAATATGCCGTATCAACCGCTTTACCTCCAGTTCCAAAGTTCCGTTATACACCCCACGAATATGTCCTTCCCGATCGACCAAAACAAAATTTTCAGTATGGATAAAATCCTCAGCTTCCGTATTTTCAATCACCTCATAATCAGCAAAATAGCCCTTTCTAGCCATACGATATATGGAATCCCGGTTTCCGGTGACCAAATGCCATTGTGGCAAGGTTATGGCATTTTCCATAGCGTAAGCGGATAACCGATCTACGGTGTCCATCCATGGCATTACCGAGTGGGATATAAGTAGGATATCCGGATCATTTTTATACTTCTTCTGAAGAAGACCCATATTCTTGGTCAGTTTGGGGCATATCCCCGGGCAAACGGTGAAAAAAAAGTTGGCCACATAGATTTTTCCGTTAAAAGTCCTTTGGGTTACCTCCTCCCCCAACTGATTGGTAAACGAAAAACCTGGGATTTTATGAATCCTCTTTTCCCATTCCGGGGTGAACTGTGCCGAGTTAAAATAGGGTAGTTTTTCCACTTCCACAGCTTGGGACAATGTACTTTGCACAGATTCCTTCCCTTTCTCGTTACAGGAAGTCAAAAGTACCACGGCACCAATCAAAAAACGCCATTTACGGAAGGACATAGGGATCCACATTTACGGTATAGCATTTCTTCAACCCAATTAAACCAAATCGTTCGCCATTACGTACTTCATAGTTGGCCCGTATTTCCCCACTAGCGGTCCACATACGTTGCGCACCGGATTCTTTGCCGTTTACATAATTAAAATCCAAAAGCTGTTGCCCGTTCCGGTACCATTCCTTGCGACTTCCATGGTATTCCCCTTTTTCGTTGAAATGGTAATGGAATTTTTCCGATCCATCTTCCCACCAGCCCTGATGATTTCCAACTTTAAGGCCGTGGGCATATGAACGACTTTGAGCAAGTTGTCCCTGGGGGTACCACCGCTTTTCATGGCCGTGCTTACGGCCATCCCGGTATTGAAGTTCCATCTTTAAAGAGGTATCGTCATAAGTCTCGACCAACAACCCCGCAAAAGGCGTGTTTTTATAGAGGAGTACACCATTGGCCAATTTCAAATCCGTATTCTTCTTGTCCATTACCGAAATCTCTTGTTTGCATGAAACCAGAGCGATAATCAGAAATAGAACGTATATGAAAGAACGAAAATCCAATGACTATTGACTTACGTTCCCAGGAGTTCCATAAAACCCGTTTCCATTAAGGTACGGATCCGCATCGGTGATATGATAGTGATAAATCCCATCCGGGAATTCTTCCGTAGCATGGGTATGTCCGTGGAATTCATTCAGGTCATCATTGGTAATCGTTTCCTCGTTTTCCGTTGGGCCATATACGGGAAAACCATCGGAAAGTAGTCCTAGAAAGGCGTCCTGACCAAATTCTCCGGTCAGAAAGGTAGGTTCTATATGATAATGGTAGGTTCCTCGATTCTGGGGGTGGCCCAAATATTGATCAAAGGAATCGATTTCATTGGTAAGGGGCTGATCGGGGCCGGCATACTGATTGAAAAAAACAACACCGTTACGGGAAATCCCTATAGGACCAAGTGGGGTGGCCTCATTGGTGTCCGCAGCACTGGGCTTTAAGGGAATGGTAAATACGATATTCTGCTCGGAAATCCGGTTCGGATTCAACATAAAGGCTGGATTATCCCCGTTATAGGCCTCGTACAATTCATGGGAAGCATCCCAATAGGGACTTTTATGATTCGGGAGGTCCGTTGTGGTGAAAACAACATTGTCACCAGTAACTTCATAAGAAAGATCTGTACCGGCAAACAACTCCAGCACATTGCTGATATCATAGATAGTGTCGTCTGCGGCACCATCATCTGTGGTACCATCATCAGTACCCTCGGTCTCCACCGGGGAGTCGTCACTATCATCATTGGAACAGGACATCAAAATTGTACTTGCGATACACATACCAAAAACAAGGATAGGAAAGCTTTTTAAAAAGGTCATTGGAAAGGGTTTTATATGAAACATATCAATCATTTTTTTTAGAACTCGTTTTGAGTTGTTTGTATTCATATAGCGTCGTCAAAAATGCTTATTGTTTGATATCCGCCAAGGCATCTATCAACTTCTCCATTTCAAGCGCATCCAAATTGGACAAGGGCAATTGATCGGCCTGTAAGAGATCGTTCTGCTCAAAAGGATCTTCGCTTAAGTCGAACAGGGATTCGGAATCGTCCGAAAATACTATGTATTTGTGGGTTGCGTTTCTAATGGTCTGGTCTACCCCTCCCAAATCGTCACCTACTTCCGTATATACAAACTCCCTTTCCACTACCTCGGAACCATCCAATAATCCTTTAAAGCTTACGCTATCCCCTATTTCGTTAACATCTGCACCTGCAATTTCAGCAATGGTGGCAAACAGGTCTGTTGATCCGATGAGGGCCTCCTCCGTCTCACCCTTACGTTCCAATAGGGCCCCGGATACAATCATGGGAACGTGTATACCCCCTTGATATAAGGTGCCTTTTACCCGGCGATTGGGGTACTCCTGGGCCACTTGATTGGGTGTCCCATTATCCCCAAAAAAGATAATAAGGGTATTGTCCCTTTCGGCTTGGGACAAGGATGCCAAGAATCTTCCTATTTCGGCATCCATGGCTTCCAGCGAAGCGAGATAATACGGGAGGGGTTCGGCATCAATATTCGCCTGATTATCCGATAACCCCACTTGGGTGTGAAGATCCGAAGGAGGTTGGTGAAATGGGGTATGGGGCGCATTATAGGCCAGCCATAGGAACCAGGGTTTCGCTTGATCATTCACCCAATCGATGGCCAAATCCGTGAATTCCGTTGTGGTATATTCCGTAGAAGCGGATGCGTTTCCGTTTTCTACCAAATCCCAGTCAAAATAGTCCTGGACCCCACCTCCAAAAAAGCCTGCAAATTGATCGATTCCCATAGCCATAGGATGATTCACGTTCCTTGATAAATGCCACTTTCCGATTACGGCATGGCTATAGGCACTTCCTGTACTTTGATCCAGATAACTTTGTAATGATACCTCGGAGGTAGCGAGCGGGTCGTCTACTTTAAGAACGTTGGTTCTAAAACCATATTTCCCGGTCAATATGCTGGCCCGGGTTGGGGTACAGACCGGATAGGCCCAGACATTGGTAAAGGTAAGGCCATTTGCGATCATCGCCTGCAAATTGGGCATACTGGGTTTTTGGGTGCCCACTGCATATCCCGGGGTGGCGTCCAGGCCCATATCGTCCGCAATGATCAAAAGGACGTTGGGATGGGAAGTATCAATGGTTTCCTCGGAAACTTCATCGTTGTTTGTTACTGCTTCCGAATTGTCCTCATCATCAATCATAGTGATGGCATCCGTGGAACAGGATGTGGAAATGACCGATAGACACGGAAGGAGAAAAAATAATCTCAAGAGCTTCATATAGAATACTTTTAAGAAATAGAACGCTTAAAACGCAGGATCATTTTGGGTAAGACTTTTAAATGGATGAATGGTTTAATCGTGTGCGGATAAAAAGAAAAGATATCTTTGCGGCCTTAATCCGAGGACTGATGAAATTGCATAGAAATTTGGTGTTCGCCGTAATCAATGCTTTGGATGCCATATTCAACAAAGTGGAATACGCGGATAAGGTTGTTCAGAAAGTACTAAAATTGGACAAGCGCTGGGGCTCCCGAGATCGTGGTTTTATTGCTGAGACCACATATGAAATTGTGCGTTACAAGCGTTTATACACCGAAATAGCCAACGTAAAGGCACCTTATAGTCGATCCGATCTATTTCGGATTTGGGCGGTATGGGCCGTACTAAAAGGCATTCGGCTACCAGACTGGAGCCAAATCCAAGAAACGCCCGAACGCCGGATAAAAGGCAAATTTGATGAACTCTCCAAAATCCGAAAGTTCCGGGAGGCCATCCCCGACTGGATCGACACTCTGGGGTTCGAGGCCTTGGGAGAAGCACAGTGGACAGCTGAAATCGCAGCGCTAAATCGGCCGGCGGAGGTGATTTTGCGAACCAATAGCCTAAAAACCTCAAGATCGCAATTACAAAAGGCCCTAAAGGAAGAGGGCATCACCACGGAAATTATCAAAGGGTATCCCTGGGCCTTGCGCCTACCGGAACGTGCAAACGTTTTTGTCACGGAATCCTTTAAAAAAGGGCTTTTTGAAGTACAGGATGCTTCCTCCCAATTGGTGGCCCCATTACTGGAGGCAAAACCTGGGCAACGGGTAGTGGATGCCTGTGCCGGAGCTGGGGGAAAGGCCCTGCACTTGGCTATGATGATGGAGAATAAAGGCCAGTTAATTGCCATGGATGTCTATGGCAGTAAACTCAAGGAGTTAAAACGAAGGGCAAGACGCAACGGGGCGCATAATATTGAAACCCGGGAAATCACCTCTACCAAGGTATTTAAAAAATTGTACGGCAAAGCCGACGGGGTGCTGATCGACGCGCCCTGTACCGGCCTTGGGGTACTCCGACGAAATCCGGATACCAAATGGAAGCTACAACCCGAGTTTCTCGAAAAAATCACCAAGACCCAACAGGAAATCCTAGCATCGTATAGTAAAATCGTGAAACCGGGGGGTAATCTGGTCTATGCTACCTGTTCCATCCTACCTCAGGAGAATCGGAATCAAATCGATACATTTTTGGTTTCCGAAGCAGGAAGTTCCTTTTCCTTAAAAAAAGAGCAGAAAATATACGCCAACACCAGCGGGTTTGATGGTTTTTATATGGCACTTTTACGCAGGGCATAGGCCATTGAAATGAGTATCCCCCAGCCATAGGCTGGGGAATCAGGAGTGTATCACTACATGAGGAAGTTTGGCACGAACAAACCTGCCTTTTTCTACACCTCCCTTAGTCCCTCCTTTTTAGGAGGGAAATCCCAACGACAAACCCGTTTCAAAAAGGGCATTACGTCCGAGTGTCCGCAATACTAAGAGGGGAGTCAGGGGTGTGTTACGATGGATGAACGCCTATATCGGATATAAAAACTATTTTTAACACCTCCCTTAGTCCCTCCTTTTTAGGGGGGAAATCCCAACGACAAACCCGTTTCAAAAAGGGCATTACGTCCGAGTGTCCCCTCTATCGAGAGGGGAGTCAGGGGTGTGTGTTCTACTGAACGAATATCTATTTCAGTTAAAAAAGTTAGAGCCTGTTTAAATTTTACTTTTAGAAATTGTTATAGGTTATTTTTTTGCCAATTGAGGCTTTAAAAGCGGAATTTGGCGGCGCCAAATGAACATTTTAATAACAAAATAAATAAAAGCGAAGTAGAAACTTCTGTTAAATCACCCTATCTACTTTGTGTAGCCCGCTACAGCCCTGAGAAGAATCTAGTTATGCTAATTGAAGCGTTTGCTAAATCACTGCTATATCAAAATTGGC
>JBCCZF010000043.1:0-10516 GCA_039188035.1 Bacteroidota bacterium
AAAAAAGCCCAAAGCCAAGAAGGTGGGATAGCCTTTTAAGGATATTGCATGCATAAAAAAGACCGGGAACGTAAAAAATACGTTCCCGGTCTTTTTTAGTTCTGTTCTGCCCCAATTTTAAGAAGGTTTGGGTTTGCTCGCCAGAGGGAGATAGTGATACGAGTTCTAATTTTAATGGAAAATGGTATAAGGGCCTGGCATTGCGGTCTTTCGCTTATCGCATTGCACTGGGCATATTGTGGAAGGGATGATACCGCAGGCGCATACCACCCTGCATCGTATCCCGGAAGACCCTAAATCACGCAAACTTTCGCCAACCCTGCCAGCCGGGATCTGGTCTTAGTGTCTTTTTGTTCAGATTTCCTAGGAAACTGCCTTTAACTTCTTAATAGTCGCGTGGGAGAGCTTGTTCTCCGCATAGGGTTTGGCAACCTTGAACTCCGTTTCCCCGCTACTGGGCATCTCAAACATGGCATCCGTAAAGATGGCTTCACATAGGGAACGAAGGCCGCGTGCCCCTAACTTGTACTCAATGGCCTTGTCCACAATATAGTCCAGGGCCTGATCGGTAATTGTAAAGGAGATTCCATCCATGGCAAACAGTTTTTCGTACTGTTTGATAATGGCGTTCTTGGGTTCCGTAAGAATGGCTCGTAATGTTTTGGCATCCAGGGGATTCATATGGGTAAGCACAGGTAACCTACCGATAATCTCCGGGATAAGCCCAAAATCCTTCAAATCCTTGGGAATAATGTACTGAAGGATGTTGTCCTCGTCCAACTTTTCGTCCGCCTTTGAGGCACTATAGCCCACCGCCTGCATATTAAGGCGTTTGGCAATGGCCCTTTCAATGCCATCAAAGGCACCTCCGGCAATAAAGAGGATGTTTTCCGTATTTACCTCGATGAATTTTTGGTCAGGATGCTTGCGCCCCCCCTTGGGTGGCACATTCACCACGGTACCCTCTAAAAGTTTTAAAAGACCTTGTTGCACCCCTTCACCCGACACATCGCGGGTAATGGAGGGATTGTCACTTTTTCTGGCGATTTTATCGATTTCGTCTATGAACACAATACCGCGTTCGGCCTTTTCCAAATTGTAGTCGGCGGCTTGGAGTAAACGGGTAAGGATACTCTCCACATCTTCCCCAACATAACCTGCTTCCGTAAGCACCGTGGCATCCACTATGGCCAAGGGCACGTTGAGCATACGGGCAATGGTCTTGGCCATTAAGGTCTTTCCGGTACCGGTTTGCCCAACCATGATAATATTGCTCTTCTGTATTTCAATTTCATCCTCCTTGGCACTGGGCTGCAACAAGCGTTTGTAATGATTGTAGACCGCCACGGACATTATCTTTTTGGTACGTTCCTGTCCTATGATAAAGGTGTCCAAAAATCCCTTGATCTCCAACGGTTTTTTAAGCACTAGTTCCAAAGAGAGGTCATTGCTTTTGGCCTGTCGGGATTCCTCCGCAACAATACTGTACGCCTGCTCGATGCAACGATCACATATATGGGCATCCAATCCGGCGATCAACAAATTGGTTTCCGGTTTTTTTCTTCCACAGAAGGAACATTCTAGATTTTCCTTGGCCATAACGTTCTAATCTACCCTATGTCCTTTAAGGCGCATAGGTTTGGTTTCATTATTTTCCTGGACAATATAAGTCGCCCAAGGGAATTCGTCGCAATTAATCGTTGTCCCTTACCAGGATTTCGTCGATCATACCATATTTTTGGGCCTCTTCCGCTTTCATCCAATAATCCCTGTCGCTATCCTCATGCACTTTTTCGATGGTCTGCCCGGAATGTTTGGCGATAATCTGGTATAATTCTTCCTTGAGCTTAAGGATTTCCCTAGCTGTAATCTCAATATCACTGGCCTGGCCCTGCGCCCCGCCCATAGGCTGGTGGATCATAACCCTGGAATGGGTGAGTCCGCTTCGTTTCCCTTTTTGGCCGGCGCATAACAGTACAGCACCCATAGAAGCGGCCATTCCCGTGCAAATGGTGGCTACGTCCGGTTTTATAAACTGCATGGTATCGTATATGCCAAGGCCGGCATACACGCTCCCCCCGGGAGAATTAATGTAGATTTGAATATCCTTGGAGGCATCCGTACTCTCCAGGAAAAGGAGTTGCGCCTGTACAATATTGGCCACTTGGTCATTGATTCCCGTTCCCAGGAATATGATACGATCCATCATAAGTCTTGAGAACACGTCCATGGCCACGGCATTTAACTGCCTTTCCTCAATAATGTTGGGGGTTAGGCCTACCGGGTACATGCTGGTTAGTATGCTGTCATAATAGGTGCTGCTTATCCCGCGATCCTTTATGGCGTAATTTTTGAATTCTTTTCCGTAATCCATTCGTTATGTAAGTTTTTGCACTAAAAAAAGGTGCCGAAACTAGCGTCTCGGCACCGTAAAGATACTTATTATTTTTTTGGGATAAATTATTGGGAAATCCCATTTCCTACGTCTGCCGTACAATGACAATTCATACGTGCCCTATGGGGCATTTACCCGTAAACTTCCTTGATAAACTTTTCATAGGTGACCTCTTTGACCTTAAGGTTTAGCTTTTCCTTGTATAAGATGAGCATTTTTTGACTCATTAACTGCTCGGAGAGACGTTTTACCTCGTCCTGATTGCTAAGTACCCGTGTAGCGATAGTGTCCAATTCCTCTTCGGAGGGATTGGTCTGGCCAAATTGGGCCATTTGGGACTTGACAAAACCTTTGGCAAATTCCTTAAGTTCGTCAAACTGGATGTCCAGGTTATGGTCTTTTACAATCTTACCTTCGATCAACTGGTAGCGCAGTCCCTTTTCCGATTTTTCGAATTCCTCCGTAGCCTCCGCTGCGGTAAGCTCCTTTTCACCTGTCATCTGGATCCATTTGGTCAAGAAATCCGCAGGTAGGTCAAACTTGGTACTTTCAATAAAATATTCGGTAATGTCGTTTAACAACTTCTGATCGGACTGTTGTTCAAACTGTTTTTCGGAATCCTCCTTGATCTTTTGTTTTAGTTCGTCCAGGGATTTTACGGCTTCCGGGCCAAAGAGTTTGTCAAAAAGCGCTTGGTCAAGTGCCGCAGGCTCCCGCTCGTTAATTTCTTCAAGGGTAAAGGGAATGTCCAATTCCAGGTCTTTTCCCTTTTCTTGTGACAGGCCTAGGGCATGGGCTAGAAGGTAATCCTCCTTAAATAATCCCTTGGTATTTAAAACCACCGTGTCCCCTGCCTTTTTCCCGATGAGGACATCTAGGACCTTTTTAGACTTTATTTTTTCGAGCTCAATAGTTGTTTTATTATCTATTTCGTACTCTTCCAGGGAAAAGGTTCCACTTACTTCGTCGTTTTTCCCCACCACCGCTTTGGAAATCAGTTTGGCATATTGCTTTTGGATACGCTCTACCTGTTCGTTTACCATTTTGTTGTCCGCAACTATCTTATAGTGGGTAATCCCCTTTTTAGCTTTTAGGGGTACTTCAAAATCAGGGGCCAGGCCCAGTTCAAACTCAAAGGCAAGTTCCTCCCTGTCCCAATCAAAATTATCTTGTTGTCGGGGCAATGGATTTCCAAGAACATCCAGTTTTTCCTCGGTAAGATACTTATTAAGATTGTCCTGCAACAATTTGTTGACCTCGTCCACCAGAACTGCCTTGCCGTACTGTTTTTTGATGAGTCCAATGGGAACATGGCCTTTTCTGAAACCGGGAATGTTCGCTTGCTTCTTGTAGTCCTTGAGAATCTTGTCTACCTTCTCCTGATAGTCCTCTTTGGTGATGGCTACGGTAACTACGGCGTTCAGCGCATCAATTTGTTCCTTGGTAATGTTCATTTTGCGAATCTGGTTTGGAATTGAAAAATGGCTTGCAAAAATAGTACAAAATGGGCATCCTGCCAAGTTTAAGCCAGGGGTTCACAAAAGTGGGGCCTTAGTTTTCCTCCTTTAGGAAGGAAAACAGCACTGATTGTAGAAGCGAAAGTAAAAGGCTGAATAACAGAGCCCACCAAATCCCGTCCACTTGAAATCCGTCAATTAGGCCATCCGCCAACAAAATCATGAGGGCATTGATGATCAAAAGAAAGAATCCAAAGGTAAATAGGGTGACCGGGAGGGTAAGGAGTACCAAAATGGGGCGTACCAGAAAGTTCAACAGGCTCAACACCAAGGCGACAATAACGGCTGTAAGGTAACTGTCCACGGATACATGTGGCAGAATTTTGGCGAGCACCACTACGGCAAGGGCGCTGAGCAGAAGGCGTAAAACAAATTTCATAGGTGTTCGGTTTTAGGGTTTAAAGAAACACCGGACCTGTCCAGTACCTTAAAGGTACTACATTGCCGGGCAGTACCATTTAAGGCAGATCAGTCAATGTAAAGCCCAGTAAACTCCAAGGGATCCGCCCTTGGAAGTACCGCTTGGTACTTCTCCTCAATGGCATCGATAAAAAGGTTGGCCAAAAGGGCGTAGCCCCTTGGGGAGGGATGTACCCCGTCCAGTGAAAATCCGCCTCCGGTAGCAAAGACAGCGGTTACCGTGCTGCCGTCCGCTAAAGGAAATCCATTTTCAGCAATAGATCTTAGGAAGGAATTGGCGTCTACAAAGGCAATATCGTATTGCGTGGCCAAGGCTTCAATGCTGGCATTGTAGGCCGTAGTAGCCGTAACCACGGCTTGCTGCTCTTCCGGGGTAAGGACCCATTGGTCCGTTAGCGGTACGGAAATACCATTGAGCATGGTAGGGTCGTCATTTACGGGAGTTCCAATAAAAGTGCTTGCCGGTAGTACAAGTAAATCTGCCTCCGTAGCTTGCCTCATATTGGTAAGTGCGGGATTAATCCCGGTTAAATCCGTTAAATCTTCATCTATAAGCACCACAGGATTGCCTTCCCCGGCGGAAAAGGAAATTGTACGTCTGTTCATTTCATCGGCACTTATAGCGCCTTGCTGCTGTATTGCGGCCAACCCCTGATTATATGCCATAAAGGCATTATTTAGTAGGGCCGCCGTATCCGGATCCAAAGCTACGGGATTGTAGGGTACTGCCGAAAAATAGGGGATGGTAGTCACATCGGGCAAGTTGGCGATGGCCCCCCCGGCACCATTGGCCGTCATGTTCTCCAAAATAGTATTGATAGAGCCCGCAACCACGTTGGGATCGGAAATGTCATTTCCGCCATAGGTAGAGGGATCCAGGTTGTTTAGTTGATTTATTCCCGCGCCCCCTGCGGTAGCATAACCCAAAATATCGTTGTTCCCGACCCATAAGGTAAAAAACGTTGCGCTTTGGGCAATGGCATCAGCTAAAATAGTGGCCTGGGGTGCAGCGGCAAAACGAACGTAATACGGATTGGCGGCACCCGATTCCACGCCTTGCACATTGCCGTAATTGGGAGCCAACAAATGATAGCTTTTGGCTCCAGGAACCCCCATATTGTTGAAGGGGCCGTTGGTGAGTACTGTACTTATCTCCGTACTAGGGGTTCCATCCAATCGGGTTGGACTTGGCGATCCAGTCGCAAAGGAGAGGATGAACCTATTGTCCAAAATAGTATTCCCGGCAAGGGTGGCGCCCCCTAAATCATCCGCCATAAAAGGAATATTGAAGGCACCGCCCCCCGCTTCGGCAAAGCTGGTGGCCAACATATTGGGGAAAGAGGCCGCTTGCCCTGAAGCGAACAGGGCCCCGTCAGAAAAACCTGCGGTAAGGGAATTGCCTACGGCGACGTAGGTAGCAAAATCGGCACTGCCGCTGCTGTAGGCCACCGGATCTGGATCTGTGCCTCCCGGATCTTGAGGACTATTGTCATCATCGCTACAAGATGCGGCGAGCAATCCAAAGAAAGCGAACAGACCAATAAATCGTTTCATAATGTCAGTGTTAATTTTGTGAAGTGAAAGTAAAATCAATGGTAATCCCAAAATTAACCAAATTTGCGGGACACACAATTTTTTGGCCCAAAAAATTATGCATGCATAATAAAAAGCGGGTCTTTTTAGGAATTCAGGAATTCAAGTGATTTTTTCAGGAATTCTAAGGGGTTTTCGGCATGTAGCCAATGTCCTGCGTTGGTAATGGTGTCCAGAATAGCCACAGGAAAATGAGTACGTATGGCTTCTTCGTCGCCATCGGAAATATAGGTGGACCGATCACCGCGCAAAAATAAAGTAGCGCCTTCAAAACGATCTGTACGATCTATATTGCCACCAATTTCTGGCATTTTATGGCGTAGTACCTCAAGATTGCAGCGTAAGGCAAACTGGTTTTCTTCCCTGCGATAGAGGTTCTTTAGCAAAAACTGCCTTGTACCGGCTTCGGGAAGATACTGGGCCAATTCCCGGTCTGCAGCGCTCCGGGACCGTATATTGTCCAAATCCAGTTTGCCCAGGGCATCCAGTATGGTTTTATGGTGCGGTGGGTAGTATTTGGGGGCAATATCCGCCACAATAAGGGAACGGGTCAGTGGGGCATGGGAGCAGGCAAACTGCATAGCGGTCTTTCCTCCCATGGAATGCCCCAAAATATGGGCATCCGTTATCCCGTGGTGCATGACATACTCCCATAAATCTTCGGAAAGCGCCTTATAGTGAAAGGTTTCCGACCAAAAACTTCGGCCATGGTTGCGTTGGTCCAAGAGATGGGCCTCAAAGCCGTTTTTGGCATAATGGTTGGCCAAGGTCTTCCAATTATCGCCCATGCCCAAAAAACCATGTAGAATGAGTAGGGGTTGTCCTTTGCCCACAATTTTGGAGTAGGGTACGGGCATTAGGTCAATTTATTACGGTACATACGAACCACATTTTCAAGTCCAAGATATAGCGATTCACAAATAAGGGCATGTCCAATGGAAACTTCTTGGAGATGTGGGACATTTTCCTTGAAAAAACGAATGTTGTCCAAGCTCAGGTCGTGCCCGGCATTGATGCCAAGCCCCAAGTTATGGGCCTTAATAGCAGCATCGGTATAGGGTTTCACCGCCTTTTTTGGATCCCTTTCAAAGTTTTTGGCATAGCTTTCGGTATACAATTCAATGCGATCCGTACCCGTCTCGATCGCTCCCTCTATCATAGCGATATCCGGATCTACAAAAATGGAGGTACGAATGCCTTGCTCCTTGAATAGATGTATTACCTCGGTCAAAAAGGACTTGTAGGCCGCAGTATCCCAACCCGCATTGGAGGTGATGGCATCCTCCGCATCGGGGACCAGGGTCACTTGTGTGGGCATCACCTCAAGGACCAAGTCTATAAACTTGGGTACGGGGTTGCCCTCAATATTCAGTTCCGTGCGTACCCTGCCCCTTAAGTCCCGTGCATCCTGGTAACGGATATGCCTTTCGTCCGGTCTGGGATGTATGGTAATGCCCTGGCCTCCAAATTCCTCAATATCCGAGGCCATTTTAAGAAGATCCGGAACATTGCCGCCCCGTGAGTTTCGCAATGTTGCGATCTTGTTTATGTTAACACTAAGTTGGGTCATCGGCTTTCCTAGGTATTAGGCCGTAAAAATACAAATTAGGCATGCCTTTTGATACTATTAATTGTTATTTTGCGCTATATTTAGACACATGCAGATACAATCCCACATACAGACCGCTATCCCAGTTTTGGACATCGGGGATTCCGTAGAAGCTGCTATTGCCTTTTTTCGGGATACAACATTTTCACACATAGCCGTAACGCAAGGAGGTTATTTTCTTGGGATTTTGGGAGATATGGAACTGGATGGGGCGAAAGCTAGCGATACCCTTGAGGACTACCGTTATAATTTGGAAGCTTTTTTTGTGCGGAGGGAAAGTAACTGGTTGGATGTGCTCACGGCATTCTCAAGGAATGACGCCAACCTTTTGGCCGTTTTGGACGACAAGGAGAAGGTGGTGGGATATTACGGACTCCCTGAGATTGTCTCCTCTTTTATAGACACCCCTTTCTTTACCGAGCCCGGTGACATTGTGGTCATCGCCAAGGGGGCCAAAGATTATGCCTTCAGTGAGATTGCGCAGATAGTGGAAAGCAACAATGCTAAGGTAATCGGTGCGTTTATTACGGATATACGAAATGATATTGTGCAACTTACCCTAAAGATGAGTGCTGCCAGCCTAAATGAAGTGTTACAGACCTTTAGAAGATATAATTACACCATATTATTGGGCAACAAGGACGACCAGTTTATGGAAGACCTTAAACAGCGGTCGGATTACCTGGATAAATATTTAAACGTCTAGGGTGCACGTTTTCCCCATGGGATTATGGGTATCCCAAAGAAAATCTTTTCTTTTCAACAGGAGTAATACAACAAGGGATTGGAAGCCAGATTCCTGTTTCTGGTATTTTCTAAGTTTTTTTGATTATGAAAGTCGCCATTTACGGGCAAACGTATCAAGATAGTACCACGGGCCTGGTGCAGGAATTGTTGGAGGAGCTTGTGCAAGCTTCCGCCGAGGTTTTCTTCGAGCAGGGTTTCCATAGTTTTTTGTCCCAGGCCCTGGACTTGGGGCGCTTCGGGACCTTTACCCTTTCAATAGGTTTGGATTCCTCTTTTGATATGTTCGTAAGTTTTGGTGGGGATGGCAGCATCCTGCGGGCCACGGCCTACGTCCGGGACTTGGGCATTCCCATTGTTGGTGTAAACACGGGGCGTTTAGGGTTTTTATCCACCTTTAAGAAAGAGGACGTACGTAAGGTGGTCCGCGAGTTTCGGAAGGGGGATTATCGTATTGTGGAACGGAGTCTGGTAGCTTTGGGCCCGGATTCGGATATCCCTGAATTCAACACCTTGAATTTTGCTTTGAACGAGATTACGGTAAGCCGCAAGGATACCACCTCCATGATTACCATAGAGACCCACTTGGATGGGGAATACCTCACCTCCTATTGGGCCGATGGCCTAATTGTTTCCACACCCACGGGATCCACGGGCTACTCTTTGAGTTGTGGGGGGCCAGTAATTGTTCCCACGGCCAGGTCCCTGGTGCTTACACCTATTGCACCACATAATTTAAATGCCCGGCCTTTGGTCATCTCTGATGAGACCGTGATACGGTTAAGGGTCTCCGGACGGGAGGAAAACCACTTGGTTTCGCTGGATTCACGGATAGCTTCGGTGGAAAATGGGAAACAGATCACCGTCCAAAAGGCCGATTTTACCATAAAGATGATCGAGTATACTTCGGAAAGCTTCTTAAAAACCCTCCGGAACAAATTATTGTGGGGGGAAGATCGTCGTAATTGACCGGGATAAGAAACAATAAATACGGGGAAATGCTGTTTATCAAGAGAGACCCAAATACGGTCTATGGGCGGCCCTATACTAGAAATAGGGCTTTTTGCAAACTTTGGATCTATGAGGCGATACATTTTCTTGATTTTTGTGTTCATGGGGATACTGGCCATGGCGCAGACCAATGAAATTGGGATTTTTGTTGGTGGTGCCAACAACATTGGCGACGTGGGCCGTACCAACTATATTCTGCCTTCCGGGCCTGCTTTTGGAGCCCTTTTCAAATGGAACAAGAGTAAACGATATGCCTGGAGGGGCAGTATTATATACGGTCAGTTCACCGCGGACGATACCAAATCCAGCATGAGTTCCCGCCAAGAGAGGGCATTTGTGGTGGATAACTCCATATTTGAGCTATCCGCAGGGCTTGAATTTAATTTTGTGGAATACAACCTGCATCAACTGGGGCCGGCCTTCACTCCATATCTATACACCGGCCTTACCTATTTTCGGTACGATTATAACTATTTCAATGCAGGACAGTTCATAGACACAGGGCAAAGCGATGGTTCTTTTGCGGTGCCCATGACGGTGGGCGCCAAATTGCGGATCAATCAGTTTTTGATTTTGGGGGCCGAAATAGGTGCCCGTTATACCTTTACGGACAATTTGGATGCCAACAATCCTGTAAATTTGACCGAGGCGCTACAAATAGACCCATTTCCCCAATTTGGGAACATTCTTAGCGATGATTGGTACGTTTTTTCCGGGCTTACCCTAACATATACTTTTGGGAGAAAGCCCTGCTCGGATTGTTTTGAGTAAATTTGCCCCATGGATTTTTTAAAAGACATTCCTTCGGAGAACCTTCCGGTTCACCTGGCCATTATTATGGATGGTAACGGAAGGTGGGCCAAACAAAGGGGAAGGTTGCGGGTTTTTGGACATGAGAACGGGGTGCGAACGGTTAGGAAAACAGTGGAGAACTGTGTCAAGATTGGCATCCAGTTCCTAACGCTTTACACCTTTTCGACGGAGAACTGGAAACGTCCCAAATTTGAGATAGATACCTTAATGAAGCTCTTGGTGTCTTCCTTAAAAAAGGAATTGGACACTTTTAAGGAGAATAATATTAAGTTAAATGCTATAGGTGATATCGAATCCTTGCCAAAAAGGGCCCGTGAAGAGTTATTGGAGGTCATGGCAAAAACCGAAAAAAACACGGGAATGACCCTTACCTTGGCGCTCAGTTATGGGGCCCGTGAAGAAATAAAACACGCC
>JBCCZF010000044.1:0-10514 GCA_039188035.1 Bacteroidota bacterium
ATTAAAGATCAAATATCAAAGGGACATATTGTTTTTTCACATAGAAGGAAAAATGAAAGAAAGGAACAATTATCACAGCCAAAATTGACCTTGTTCGAATCCACCTTTTTCCAGAAGCCTATGATAAATGAAATGGAGCAAAAAAAAAAATTAGCCAATAAATAACTTATACAAGTTTATTTAGGCTTTTACCAAAAAAACTATTGACCCTAGAAAATCATTACCGATAGATAGGAATTATGAGCCATTTTATTTCATATCGTAATCCATGTCCATAAACCAAATCGTTACCCCGCTGGATAGTGCCGTCCTGGAGACCAAGGAGCAGTATGCCGTGTACTTTAAGATCGTAGACCATGCCTTTGGGGTCTTGGTAAAACATCTTGAGGAGGAACGGATCTGCACCGCCTTGGAGGCTTCCTATGTGCAGCAGTATGGGCAGTTGCTTACCTATTCCCTGGAGGCCTTTCGAATCAAATACCTCTACGACGAGGATGAAAAGATGCGCATAGACCTTACGGAATCCGGCTTTCCCAACTATTTGGAGTTCCGCTACCTCTATAACGATTTGGAACTTAAAAAAGAGCATATTCGCAAACTGCCTTCCGCGGAAAGCTTGAAGAAGGAATTTTTAGAGACCTTGCTCAAGGACAAAAGGCCTATTGCAGAACACAAGTTGCAACAGGCCGCTTCCATTGTGTATTACGCTTCGGTGGATCAACAGTTTATCTTTAAGCGTTTTGTCCAGGGCAAGATCCAGGGGATGGCAGATGGGGATTCAGGGGAATACATGGTCAGTTGGGCGTTTTACGATGTAACCCACAACCGCCCCTTTCTCTGCTTTATGTATTTTGATCTGCACAAGGAAAAACTGGAGGAGTATCGGCCAAAAATTTATGAGGTATTGGAAAATGTGGCCGACCGCAATATGCCCTTGGATATGATGGCCTATGCCATCGACAAAAAACTGTCCAGGGTACGTCCCAGGAAAATTCGGAAGATCGATTTGGGGCCCCTGCACAATGTCTTTGCCAAGGACGAGCTACAGCTTACCCATGCCCTCTTAAAGGCCATTGTGGACAAGACCTTGGATCTTTCCTGCTATGCGATTTCCCTCTCCCTGGAAGAGGCCGTCTCCACGGGACAATTTGAGGAGGGAAACTTTTTTAATAAACAGCAATTGCAGGTATGGAAGGCCGATGCCCCCATGAGCTATTTGTTTACCTCGCATCGGGTGATGCAGATCCTGTATGACAGCGTTCCGGAAATCCTACACGGCTTGGAACAGGATCCCATTGAAATACCCGACTTAAAACTATAAACCATTATAAACCATGGAGCACAACAGTACCTTTCCCATAAAACGATCGGAATTGGCCGGCTTGCGGAACGAAGCCTCCTCCTACCTCAAGGGAGTGCAATGGGAGCAGGGGCGCAAGGCCCGGAACAGGGACAAGGATAAAAAAGACGATTCCATTTTACTGTACCTGTCCAAGGCCACAGGAAATGGGGCCAGTGCCGTCACTTCCGTCTCGAAGACCATCCTATCGCTAAAAAAACGCTTGTTGCCAGACTCGGTGGCCATTCCCCTGAACCTGAATAAGGCCCTGTATGCCCTTCAGGAAGGGCTTACCATGGGCATTTGGCTAAAGGACAGTTATTTTGATGCTTCCGGCCTATCCACCTTGAACGAACGCAAGTCCAGCTTGGATGCCACAGGCCGTCGGGAATATGAAAGTAAACTGCAGACCGCCACCGCCTTTATGCTGCATGGCATGGCCTACAGGGTGTTGTACGACCTAAAACCGGTGGCCTCGGACGACTTGGCTGTCATGAGGAACAAATTCGCGGGCATCCCGGAGGTCTCGCTCCTCTCGCCGGTAAAAGGAATTTCCTGCATCCTGTTCTATTTGGATACATATCTGGCCCATCCCGAAATCATAGGTATGGACGCCGATGTGGTCGATTTTTCGGTTGTCTTTTTTGAGGCACTCATCAGCGAGATACAGTTGCGCCAAAGTACCTTGGACTACACAGAAACCATTACCGACCGCACCTACAAACTGGAAAAAAGCGATTTTGCCGTATCCGGCTGGGACAATGTTTTTGAGGGAACCGCCAAGAGTGTCGAGTTCAACAAGGTGCAGTTTGAAGAGATTGTGGGCAACCGCGATGCCAAACACTTTGCCCGTCGCCTCACGGAGCGGATGTTAAGCTATGATTTTGAGGCCCAAAAGAATCCGTTCCAGGAATTGGGTGGTTTTATGCCCGTTTTTATGGGGTATGGGATACCGGGGACGGGAAAGAGTATGCTTATTGCCGCTATTGCAACCCGGCTAAAGAAGTATTGTGATGAATTGGAGATTCCGTTTTTGTTCCACCCCATGCCGGACACCTTAATTTCTACCTTCCAAGGCGGGTCAGCAGAAAAAATGGTACAGTGGATGAAGCCCTTGCAAGACCCCGGTAAGCTTATTTTTGCGCCCATAGACGATGCCGAGAACAACCTCCAGGAGCGTACCGCCCAAGGCGTTTCCGCAGGGGTTAAGGAAGTCATCGGGGTGTTTTTGCGGTATACCGAAGGGGCCTATGCCGTAAATTATGGGAATAGCAGCATCGGACTTTTTACCAATCTCCCGGAAATGTTGGACAAGGCCGTGATTTCTCGGGTTCAGGGCCGCTTTAAAATCGATGGGGCCCGCAGCATCCCGGACTTTGTAGATCAGGACTATCTGTGGTGGCGCAAATTCGAGGCCACCATGCCCAACTTTGTGAATATGCAGGATCCGCCGGATTACGACTATCTGAGCGAACAGGGCCTGGCCAAGAATTTAGGGGAATTGTTGGGCCGGTCGGAAAAACCCTCTGAGGCTAGGGTACTGGAAGTATATGAGGAAACCGAGGCCAAGTTCAAAACTGATGAGCATCTGTTCTTTGCCGAATTGTACAAAAACATCCAAAAGGCCTTTCCCTTCTTTTCGTCCCGGGATATCCGCAACATTCAGAGTGCCATTTCCTTACGGCTTACGGATTTCGATTTGCCAAAAACCTGGTTTCAGGATCCCACGGTGTACTTTAAACAGGACTACGAGACCAAATTGGGCATGCTTAAGGAGCTGATGCGCGAGAACATGCAAGGGCTGGATTTTTCGGATATCCGCAGGCAGGAAACGGTGCGCTATCTGGACAATGTGGCCACCATTGCCGATACCGACTTTAAACGTCAGGTAGATGGCCGGGTACACGACTTTAACGTACAAAAAGAGGCTCGGCGCATTTTTGAATCGGAAGAAAAAGGACAATGAAGCAGCTAAGGGAAGCCGGTCTTTTTGGGGGAGGTATGGTAGCCCTATCGGGTTCCCTGGCCAAGCGGTATAACGAATGCCTATCCCTCCTGGGGGTGGGTCACACCGCTTTGAAGACCTTTTCCATTGATGGGATGGGGTGGAGCCCGGAAATTGCTGTGGAAAAGAAGGACAATTTTTACCTGAACAGTGGGCAGGGCAATGTAAACGCGATTATCATTTCGCCCCTACAGCGGGACAAGGCCGTGCATATGGCCTCCCACAGTTTTGATCGGGACGTTATGCAAGCCGTATTTGCCGCCTATGCCCGGCCTATCCGGGATATTACCAAGGATTCCGCCTTGGTGTTGCACCTGGATCAGGAGATTGATACCCTTTTAGATCCCTTTGATCTCCTATTATACAAGGAGATTACGGTAACCTTTAGCGTTTTGGGCGGTCTTTTGGAAAAGCAGATGGAGCAGCAGGCCTTCATAAACCTCTTTAATCGAAAGAACAATTTTATAGATCGGGAAGTGCATCAAAAGTTGTTGGAGTCTGCCAAAAAATATGGGGACTTGCGGGGTCGGAAGCTCCGTCTGGATCCGTTGAAACTTCCTATAAGCTCTTTTCATACCCGGGCTTTTGGGGGGGTGTTCGTTCTGCGGGAAACCATGAAGGAAATGCTCATTTTTGAGGATGAAAAGATGTTTAAAAAGGCCATAGCGGATACCGCACACGACGTATTGTTGTTCCACAAAGATCACGATGAGTTGATAGCCGCCTTGGTAAATCACTTGATTCTAGAACCCAATATGCGAAAAATGGTACGCACCCCAAGGTATGAACGGCTTAGGAACCATATGTTTATGGAAGCCACCAAAGAAGCGGCATATCCCTATGACGAAATTCTAAAGAGTCGTTCCCTCTTTAAAAAGTACCTCAGCCAACTGGACGTAGAATCGCGTAAGACCATCACGGCACCGGAGCGCTATTTTCAAAAACTGGTCGTGGACAAAAACCTAAAAATGGAGAATATGGTTTCCAAGGCCTATATCAAGGCCCTGCACACCCCGCATTCCTCCTTAAAGGAAGAAGAGCAGGAACTGGCCTGGAAATTACTGACCAAGATCGTACCCAAAGATCCCGTATACCTCTATTGGTATGATAAGCATGCGTTTTACAAGGCGTATGCAGCTTGGCCGGAAGACTACCGGGAATGGGTCATTGATGAGATACTAAAGAACAATAAAAAATATGCCTTATGACATTGGAAATCATCGTTTTTATATTCGCCATTCTTTTTGGGATTGTATGGTATTGGAGGGAGTCCCATAGCAACAAATTGTATCGGTGGGTCAATGCCCTTACCCACTCTAAAGAGCTTCAGATGAAACCCGACAACAAAAAAGGCTTTATCCATGGGCAACCTTTCCTATTGCGACTGGTGTGGATTACCCTTTTCTTCGCCATTTCCACAGCGATTATTAGTTGGGCAACCCCGATTAGCGCATTCTATGTCCAGTACTTTGTATCGGCCATTGTAGGTACGCTTATCGGAACCTATCTGGCCTCGGCCGTATTGTTTGCCAAGGAGAAGACCAGCCGGGAGAATCTGGAAAAGGTGTTTGAAAAGGGGAAGGATTTTGTAGAGGATCTGACCGAGGGGGATGAAAAACCCAAGGAAGCACCCCAAGAGGCCCAAAAACCGGAACCGGAGGCCCCGCCGAAAAAGTCGGCCCGGGAACGGTTCAAGGATAAGGGGATGATTAAGTAATATCCAAATAATAATTCTCAAATTCCAAATAGCATACTCATATGAAAGTAAAATTGACTATAAAGAGCATTACGCTATGGCTATTCTCATACTGTTTCACCGCCTTGTATGCCCAAGAGGACGTGTTTTTGAATGATTTTGTAGAACGTCTGGAACAATCCAAGGCCTATATGATGTTGGTTTCAGAGGCTATGCCGGAAGACAAGTATGATTACAAGGCTACGGCGGATTCCTTGAGCTTTGCAGAGAACTTGATGCACATTGGCTACGCCATGGACTGGCATTGCCAATCCCTTTTAGGAGGGCGGGCCGCCCGGGATTGGCAGACGGACACCTGGTTTAAAATAGCGGACCGCTCCAAGGAAGAAATGATAGACATCATAATACAGACTTTTGACGAGACAATTAGTTTTATTAAGGAATTTGACTCGAAATTGTTGGAAGATGAATTGGAGTATTTTGGGTTTGATAGAAGCAAAAGACAGATACTGCTCCTTTTGGCAGACCATATTACGCATCATCGTGCCCAAATGCTGGTGGATATGCGATTAAACGGACTTGTTCCACCACGGTATGTGCTATATCAATAGTGCACCGGATACTTAAATGATAAAGAATGATTAAAGCATATTGGCAAAAAGGAAAAAAACAAAAGAGGATCCTCATCCTTTTGGGGATTGTGGTTTTATTGTTGCTTTTCTTCCTTCGGGACGATTATCAGCCTGCACTGCTGTTCTTGAGAAAGTACGTTTTTATCCTGTTGCTTTCCGGCCTTTTTCTCTGGTTTACGCTATCCCGTTTCCGAAGGGCAGCTTCCGCGGGCAAAAGAGTGTTGATCTTACTGGGCATCGTCGCCTTTTTTGGAGTATTGTGGTTTTTGGGCCTAAAGCTAAAACTGTACCAATATATGCAGACCTATAATGTATATTCCAATCTGAACAAAATAGAGCTCCATGAGCTTCCCCTTACCCAAAATGAGCGCATACAACCCTTTAACAATATCGTTACCATGGCCTATGAGTCCATAGGGGAGACCCAGGAGGTTTCCTTACCCCAATTGGTTCGGTTGGACAGTACCAACCAATGGACCATGGCCGTACAACCTGCCAAGGAGTACACCTGGCAGCGCATAAATGACAATACGGAGGAGATTTTTGCGGTGGAAAGTACTTCTCCCTTTCCGCGGTTCTCCAATGAGAACCGCATTCCGGTTACTTTTTCCATTGGGGAGTCCCTGGCGTTTAGCCGAAACACCTACAATGCCGTGGTACAGCGGTTTGATCCCATTCAACTCTTTACCATGGAGCCCAGTGATGTTTTTTATATGAAGGACGATGCAGGCCAGTGGGTACAGGTGGTGAGCCTGATTAAATGGAAAGGTTTTTTCTTTCCCTACCCCAGTTATGGCGGGGTAATGGTGATAGCGCCCGGGGAGCATGATTTTAGCGATTATCTGGAGCGCATAACCCTGGGCAAGGGCATCTATATACCACCCTCCAAAATAAAGGAATATCCGTTTTTGCAGCGGCAAAACACCCTGGCCGAAAAAGTTTCGCGCCTACAGGCACAGTCGCTCCAATTTCTGGGCGGTTTCACGGATCCCTTGCCGTGGAACATGAAAACGGCGGTAAAGATCCCGGAACTGCCCGATGATCAGAACCAACAGCCCTTTGTAACCGAGTTTGATTTCGAGGGCATGACGGGCGAGGCCCATAACGGGCTTTACCATTGGTTTGGGCTGGAACCCATTGGGGAAGAGCGCACCAGTCTTGCTTTTAGCGTTATGATACCGGCCGACGGCGTGGATGCGGTGTATTACTATGACCATTCCACCAAGAAGGAAGGTCTGGCCGGGGTATCGGCCATGCCCTTAAAGGTTATGGAGTCGCGCAAGGAATACGATTGGTCCGTGAACAAACCGGTAGAGTTTAGACCCTTTATCAAGGAAATTGCCGGGCGCAAGCGTCTTTTTGTGCTGGGTACTGTGGCCGCCATTCGAGATAATAGTGCCCAGTTCGATGGATCCGCTACCCCCGACCTGGCCTTAGTGGATGCGGAATACCGTGATGTGGTCTGGATCGATGCCAAGCATCCTTCCCAATGGACCACGGCCATCCTGAATCAGCTGGGGGAGACTTGGAAGGCCTCGGAACGCCTTACGGACAAGGATTTATATCCCCATAAACAGGATAACGATATGAACTTTGTCCAACCCTTGGATTCTATGGGATTGGGGGAAGTACCCATACCTTTGGAAGAAATTCAAAACGACAGTTTGAGGTAGGTTAAAATCCGAAATACCCGTACCCTCCATATTCGTAGGGACGATACACTTGGGCCCTTTTGCGGTCTTTTAGCAAAAACTCCTCGGTCACATAATCCATGGCCTCCGCCTGCGATTCCGTATCCTCTATTCGCCATCCCTTATTTTTGTAAAAAGGTTTGGTGGTCAACTTGGAATCATTCCCAAACACCACCAAGCGGAGCGTAAAATTAGGGTTGTAATCGGTATTGTCCCGAGTTTTAAAATAGTATCCGGTATAGTCCTTTCCACGATAGGTTAGGGAACGCTGGCCTACGAAAAGGACGGAATCGCGAAGCGATTTATAAAGGCGTTTTTCGAACAATAGGGATTCTGCCAAGGATTTCGCATTTCGATAGTTTTCGGGAAACAGGTCAAGACGGCCTACTTTCTCCAACTTATGGAACAACAGCAAACGGCTGTTGATATTCTGGGCTAGCCCGTTTAGCATGCCCTGTGGAAATGCATCTCCATTTTGGGCGAGCAGTTGGGCATGTGTAGTCCTAATTCTATTATCCTTTATCCCTTGTAGACGATCAAAGAGTTGTTTTACCTCACGTTCGTGGATAAAGGGATAGAGGAGAATGGCATAACTTTCCAGTATCCCTTTATATTGGGGCGTGCGATTTCCAGGATAGTTGCTATTGCCATTGGCGAGACCCAATTGCCGCTTAAGCTGTATTTTGGCATCGTTAACGATTTGTTTTTTATACTTTTTGTACTCTTTTATCCTTATGATTTCTTTGTCCTTTAGTTGGGCAAGTAGCGAAAAAATACTGGATTTGTATTCCGCTATGGTACTGTATTCCAAAAGCTCGGGGAAAAGCGATCTTGCCAAAGGCAGACTGTCCCTATAGGGTTTAAAGACCGTTTGGATCTCAAAGGGGTTCATGGCCAGCGGTAAGTCCTTGGCCAGCAGCGTCAGCAATTCCTGGGTAGCCGCTTCGTTCTTTTTTTTGGCCAAAACCTGAAGGATTTTTATTTGAGCGGTGGAGTGGTCATAGGAATCAAGGTATAGCCGTTTCAAGAAGGGAACCACTTTAGGGTGCTCCAGTTTTCCCAATTGTTCTATGAGATGATATTGGATCTGTTTTTTGTTTTCGGGGAATTTGAATTGCGAGATATAGTATTGCAGGGAATCCAGGTGTTTGTTGCCAAACGTTAGCAGGCGATGTCCTTCCAGGACAATGCTGTCATTGGCTCGGAGGCCTTCAAAAAAAGTCAGGGTTTTATCGGCGAACACGTCCTTACCCACCAGGGTATCCGTAATGTGGAAATTGGAAAAGAATTTCCGTACAAAGTCGGTTGGGCCGTTTACCGTATCCACCTGGCCCCTAAGTTCATAGAACAATCCACGCTTCAGGATATTTTTTATCCAGATGCTCCGGGTACTGGCCGTATCGGTTAGGGTCATTTCCAGGACATGGCTCCCGTCGGCCAAAAGCGTATCCCTTTCTTGGTGTACCACAAGGCCTTTTTTTTCGTGTTTTTTTCTTTGCCTAATCCATATCGTATCAATGTTGGGATACATCCTAAGGTCATGGGGTCTTTTCAATTCAACGGTAACCGCCTCATTGTTCAGGTCTTGGTAAATGGTCTTTTTGGTAAAGGCCTCATAGGGTTTTAACCGGTTTCTTCCGCTGCGATAGAGCGCATCGTTTTCCACAAATTTTGGGGGCTTTACCGTAGTGTGGGTGGTAAAGAACATAGCCGTGTCTTGTACTTTTTCAAAAGGACCCATCAAATCCTTTTCCCGTTGGCGAAAGGTGTTAAAGAAAGCCTTGGCCCTGGCAGAATCCCTGGTAACGGCGCCCATTAAAAAATAATCCCCGCCGCGTATCACGGTCATTAGGTGAAGCTTCTTTTGCTTGAGCGAATCCAATACCGTAAAGGATATAAGGCCATCTTGCGGACCGTGCCGATAATCCAGTGGTGCTTTGCGCTTTAGATCCTGATAAAACCGTTTTTGGATTTGTTTCAGTTCAAAAGTATCCTCCTCGATAAAGTTGAAATCGTTTAAGCGTGCCTTTTGTAAAAAATAATAGTTGTCCCCAACGGTATCATATCCCTGAACCAACCGGTTGCCCCTTCGATACTGATTGGGAAAGGTATACAACGAAGGCATACCTACCTCAAAGCCGCCTTGTGCGCACACCACCTGGGCCGTTGTATTATGCTTCTTAAATTGAATGCTATTAAAAATAGTGTCCGAATAGTGGGAAACATAATCGCCTTGCCCGCCCATTTTAAAGATGAGAATCTCCAGGGGGGTAATATAGATATGGTATCTTTGGTGGTTGCCGTTCTTTAGTTGGTTTTTAATGTCGAGGCCTTCGAACCCGTTTTGGGAAATAGGGGTTTTTTCCAAGATCTGCCCTGGGATATTTTCAAAAAGAAGCTGGTCTATATCATCCCGTGTGTAATTGTCCCCTGGTCTTAAAAAGGCATAGGTGGGGATACGGTTCACCATTACATAACCACCGTTGGCCAGGTCGGGGGAAATGTAGGTGGTATTCCGGTATTCCGATACGGGATAGAGCTTGTCCGGCAACAATACGCTAAAGAAACCATCGTCCGTGGTGCGCCGGGTGTATTCATTTTCCCTCACGGAGCGTTCAAACTTTTCCTTGAGCCTTTTCCCTTGAATCGTGGCCCGTGATCGTAAGGGTTTTACAGTATAGCCCATATCCCGAAGCATCTGTATAACCCCTTTTTTTCCGGGTAGGTGCGCCGCACCAATGCCGGTAAATACCTTTGCCGTGGGCATTATGGAGTCCAGTTTCCTGGCCATGTTCCTGTTTCGGGCAAAGAGCATGTTTTCCAGGTAGTGCTGGGTATACATGGCCTTGTCCAAGGAATCCAACAGGTTAATGTTCCGGTTTCTATAGGCATCCTGGAGCAGCGTCATGGGGTCCTGCTCCAACATCTTTTTTTGCAACCACTCGTCCGGTTTTTGCTTCATGGGATTAAGGCTGGCCCTGCCCACCAGCGCGGTGGACTCCTCCAGATTTTCCAGGGCCACCACTTTTTTTCCCAGTTTTTTCCCGGTCTGGTAGATAAACATGTCCAAATAGGTTTCTTCCTCAAAGTTTTGGGAAAAGGCATTGCTTCGGTAGAGAATATTGTTTACCCTTTGGTCTTCAAAGGCCAG